>JBDTNF010000120.1:0-6906 GCA_039933875.1 Flavobacteriales bacterium
CGCTCTTCAAGCCACTGCACCACTAACTTGGTGGAGATGAACAGCCACACCTGTTGCCTTTTTTTGTTGGCCGGCGCTCTGGTCGCATGCGGCAAGCCAGTGGAGTTGGAGACCCATGGCCGGTACTTCATCGACAACCGGACGGACACCGCATTGTATGCGAAGGGGACCATGACCCAGGGAACCTCTGCGGTGTTCACCGACAGCATCTCGGCGCATACCCGGTCGTTGTTCCTGGAGGTGAGCGATGGATCCGGGGGGCACGTGCGACCCAGCAATTTCCTGATCACGTTCATGGTCTCCGCGGATAGCATGGGCACGCTGGTGGAGGTTTATTCAGGTGTCCATAATGACGATTGGCTTACCGTGCCGACAGCATCAGTACGCGACGTGGATCTGGTGCTGGTGATCGAGTGAAGAGGTCAGCGCCTCTGCGCTAGCGTTGCCAGGGTGTCACTTCAGGCCGCCACCTCGTGCTCTACCCGCTCGCGCAGGCGGATCAGCGCTTCGACCCAGGCGTTGCCGGCCTCACGGGCGAGCTTCTTTCCATGGTGGAATGCCGCGAAGTCACCTTGCTCCACACGAACCACGGTGCGCCCATCCTCCCCGGGCGCGAGTTCGATGTCCACAGCTGTGTAATTATTGGGCAGATTGGGGAGACCGCTGGACGGAACGTAGGCCATAAGTGCGATGCGGCGAGGTGGTGCCAGGACGGTCACATGGGTATGCAGGCGTGGTTGCTGATCCGGGTCCTCGGGGTCGTACCATACATGTGTCGAACCTTCCTTCAAGGGCTTGTAGCCGTTCTCGCGCAGCAAATGCAATGCGGCCAATCCGCGTTTGATCAACGCGTTCCATACCGTCTCCTGCGCCGCGTTGATCACCACCATCCGCTTCACTATCGTTTCAGGGGCTTTCATGATGCACCAACCCCTGCGGATCCAGTGCCAAAGCGGCGATCTTGTCGCTAATGTCAGGTCCCAGCCCCGCTGGGTGGTCCTTTTGGCGGCCTCCAGTTCCCTGAACAAGGCCCTCTACCTTCACCGCATGCAACGGATCGCGGTGTTCTGTGGGGCCAGTGCGGGGAACGACACGATCTATCACGATGCGGCCCAAGGCGTGGGCCGGGCCATCGCCGCGCGTGGTATGGGTGTGGTCTACGGCGGCGGGCATGTGGGGCTTATGGGCGCTGTCGCCGACGCGGCGTTGCAGGCCGGTGGTGAAGTGCTCGGGGTGATCCCCGGGTTCATGGTGGAGAAGGAGCTGGCACACAACGGTCTCACGGAATTGCTGGTGGTGCGCGACATGCACGAGCGCAAGATGCGGATGCACGAACGCAGCGATGCGGTGATCGCCCTGCCCGGCGGCTTCGGTACGATGGACGAACTCTTCGAGCTGCTCACCTGGCGCCAACTCGGGCTGCACGCCAAGCCGATGGGCCTGCTCAACGTGAACGGATTCTATTCACCACTGCTGGAACAGGTGGCACGCATGGACCGCGACGGTTTCCTCCATGGACCCACGCGCGTGATCGCTGCGGCAGGGGTCGAGGAACTCCTGGATGATCTGTTGGCCGCATCCACTTCGGCATAGGCGGGGGGGCAGGGATCGGCCGGCCGAGTGGGCGCTGTCCGAATGCGAAGCGGTACTAGAGGCTATCTCAAAAATGCTTTTGGTAGCGAGCGAGGAGGATATTTCGTCCAGGTGAGGCGCGGAAACCGAGCATAGCCGGTCGCTCTGTGAGGTCTTCTGCAACGATGCATGGACGGAAGAGACCCTCGCGCAGCCCGAAGGGTGTTTTTGAGATAGCTTCTAGGCCGCTATCTCGGCGAGGAGTTGTGCGTTCATGGTCAACAACAGGGAGGCACATTCCCCATCGCGCAGTTCGAACCCGTCCAGCCAGAGGTGGGTTTCCCAATGCGGCTTGTTGACGTGGTGATAGTTGTCGAGACGCGGTGACTGGAAATGCCAGTGCTTCTCGATATCGAACATCGGCTGCATCGTGAGTGGTGTGACCAGCCCACCCAGGGGCAGTTCGCCATTGACCGAGCTGCCAAGGATCGTGTGTCGTTCCGCATCCACGATGGAACATTCGAACTTCAATGTGGCCCGCATCAGTCTGCCGATCCATTCGAAGTCCCGATCGTTCCGGCGCGGCAGGTGAAAGAGGATGCGCTGGACCTGGAGGTGTGGGGCACGCTCTGAGGTCCAGTGCAGGGAATTGAAGGTCTGGTCGAGCGAGAGCTCCTGCGTTCGCATATGGCACGGGCAATGCCCGGTTCCGGTACAAAGATCCCAAGTCGCGGCCCCGGTTATCCGGGAATTAGACGAGGACAGCGACGTGCTTCGACGAACTTCCAACGGCGCCCGTGGACCGCTCGCTCCAAAAGGCCCTATTTCAACAAGGACACATGCCCCAGGTGCTCGCGCACCCCTCCCGTACTGACCAGCTGGTACACGATGCGGTAGGCGTACACATCCTCTTTCAGGACCTCACCGCCACCGTTCTGGTAGGTCCCATCCCAGGGGATCGTCGCATCATCCGTTTCAAAAATGACCTCACCCCAGCGGTCGAACACACGGAGTTCAAGGTTCATGATATCGGCGATGTTGCTGGACATGCCCCACTGGTCGTTCACCCCGTCGCCATCCGGTGTGAAGGAGTTGGGCACGTAGGTGAAGAGCACATCGTCGATCACCACATCGTGGCAAACGGTGTCGGAGCAGGCATGCGGATCGTAGGCGATGAGACAGACCTCATACGTGCCGGGCTCTTTGTTGCTGAAGGTGTACGCCGGGTTCTGGCCTTGCGTGCTCATGAGGCCGGCGATGTCCCACTGCCAGGTCACGGAGTTTTGGGACGTGTTCTGGAAGAAGATGGACGGCGCGTTCACGTTGGCCGGTATGGGCGTGTGTTCGAAATCGGCGATCACCTGCGGAGGCTCGCTTACGATGATCGCGCCGGTACCCAGGCAACCAGCCGTGTTGTGTATCGCCAGGGCATACTCACCGGCGCAGACGCTGTCCAGCACCGCGCCCGTGGAGAACGTGGTGCCGCCGTCGAAACTGTAATCCACCGCCTCGGCATCGGTGATGGTGATCGAACCATTGCAGTCGGCGTTACACCACGGCTCGACATACGTGGTCGCATCGATCTCCAGCAGCACAGGTTGGCCGATCGTGAAGTCGGCGAGCGTTCCGCAGTTGTTCACGTCGAGGATTGAAACGGAATACGTGCCCGCGCAGATGTTCAATGCATCCACATCGGCTGCCCCGGCGAGGTTGTCGCTCCAGGTGTAAGTGAACGCACCGTTGCCACCCGTCACCGCCACGTTCGCGCTTCCGTCGCACGCTTCGTAGCAGATCGCATCAGTGGTCGTCAAGGTGGCCACGAGCGGTTCGGTGAACGTGATGGTCACGCTATCGATGAGGTAGCAGAGCACGCCATCGTCCTCTATCCAGTAGAACATGGCCGGACCACTGGCCGTGGCCGTCACCGTGGTCTGTGCGTTCGAGGCATCGCTGAACACATAGCCCGCCGGCCCGCTCCAGCCACCGGTACCTGTGTTGCCGACAGCAGCGCTAAGGCCATAGCTCAATGTGCAGACCGTGGAATCCGGACCGGCATCGACCACACCACAGCAACTCGGATCGCTGGCTGGCAGGATCTGGATCTCGAGGTCGGCCGTGCCAACACAACCGAGAACGGTGGTCACGGTATAGGTATAGGTTCCTGCCGCATCGACTGTAGGGTCGAACGTGGTGGGAACAGGGTTGCCGCTGGCATCGGTCCATACGCCACCGGATGCGGGCGTGCCGCCAAGCATGTCAATGAGTTGGAAGGAGGGCGGTGTGGCGCAGACCACCACGAGGGAATCGAGTCCGGGGTCCAAACCGGGATCAAGGTTCACCATCAAGCTGTCCGTGGCCGCACAAACAGGATGTCCCGGCGGATATGCTGTGGCGAAGTACACCGTGGAACTTGTGACAAGCACGGTCGGGTTGGCGATGTTCGGGTCGGAGAGCCCATCGGTGGGTGTCCACGACCAGACCATGCCCGCCTGGCCCGCGCAGGTCGCGGTGCCGTTCCAGACCATTCCAATGGCGGGGAAGGGCCCATCCTGGAACACGTTGCCTCCTAGATCATCGAAGAGGATGTAGGACACCTCATCCTCAAAAGCACCGGGCGAGTATGTCAGTGTGATCACATCACCAGCTTGCACAGGCAGGTTCACTATCGTCTGGTTGGAATTGCATGAATAGACCGTGGGCACGCCATTAATGGTCACAGTGAGGCTCGCGCCGTCCCAGCCATCCCAGGCCGCATCGTCCATCTCCAGGATCCAAACACAGTTGGAACTGGAGCCGACGACCGTGGCTCCCAGTTGCACAGGTGCGTTGCAGATCACGACGTCGGGTCCGGCTTCCACCTCGAAGGGTTCATTGATCGTCACGGTGATCGTCGTATCGTACGTGCAACCGAAATTGTCCGTGACCTGGTAGTTGAACGGATACACGCCGGGCGCGGTGGCTGTGAAGACGATGCTATCGCCGTTGGCGGAGATGTAGTCGGGCACGGTCCCACCGCTCCATAGCGAAGAATCCGCGTCAGGTCCGAACGATGGCGTGAACTGGGTGACCTCTGGGATGATCGCCGGGTTGAAATTGATCGACCACGAACAGATGAACCCATTGTCAGCGCCCCAGAGATCGGTGCTCTGGTACATCCAATCACCGTTCAGCGGGCAACCGATCAGGTTGTTGAAGGATTGGACCGGCTCGTAGGTGCCGGGGTTGAGGGCCGCGCTCGGTGGGGTTCCGGCGACGGTGGTGTTGTTGGTGCCGAACACCGAATTGTCTTCCCAAGTACCATTGGTGGCGGTGGGGCTCCAGCAATATTCCCAGCATTCGCCGATCACCGGGTCCTGATTGCTGTCGAAATCGTTCGGGGCGCCGATATATGTGTAGCCACCACCTTGCTGGTGGAAGATCATGGTCTGTCCGTTGGGGCAGATCACCTGGAGCACCAGATCGCCCATGTACGTATGCTCCATGCTGACACAGATGGATTCGATGTCGGTGATGCTCGTCACGGTCTGCCCGGGATCGAACTGCTCGAATGTCAGTGTGGAGTGGAACGGAAGGCCCACATCGTCCGGAAGGAAAACCCCTTCGCCGAAATTGGCGTCGGGGATCCCGGTCCAGGTGACGGGTTCCGCATGGCCATACAACGAGACCGTTTCGCCGAAGCATGTTTCAATGCTCGGGTCGGTCTGGTTGAAAACCGGCGTGGTGCTCACCAGGATCTGCAGGTCGATCAGGTTCAGGTTGCTGCAATCATTGTCGTCCGTGACAAGCAGTTGCACCACATGTTCACCATCGTCGGTGAACGTGTGGCTCGTGATCGGACCGCTGGTGCTATCCACCGAACCGTCATCGAAATTCCAGAGGTACTGGGCGATGCTGTACCCGGCTTGTGCGAAGGAGGCGCTCGCGTCGAAGTCCACCGTCTCCCCCTGGCAGATCAAAGCAGGCACCGCTTCGGTCATGCTGGCCAGCGCCATCGGGTTCTGGCAGGGGACGGTGCATTGGAAGCCTGCTGCGAAATCGCCTGTTCCCGTGCCGTTGGACTGGAACACAAGCGTCAGGCACCCGGTGGTGTTGAAGACGGTCCCGCTGACGACCAGGTTCTGGAGCGCGCTGCCGGTGTAACTGCCCAACGAGAGGGCGCCGGTGTTGTCGCCGTCGTAAATGGTCAGGTTGTCGTCGTTGTTCCCGGCCGTGCTCAGGTCGAACACGAACCAAGTCAGGTAGATGACGTTGCCTGGGACATCCGGACAGATCGTGAAGGTGATGTTCTCATTGTCCGAGTATTCACCATTGGGTCCACCGGAATCCTCAATGACGCCCGAGCAACTGATGGCGGATCCCGTGGTGATGTTGATCTCCTGGCCCGATGACAGCAGATACGCCGAGCACAGGCCTATAGTGAGGAGGTATCGAAAGTGCTTCATGTCATAATACGGATTGAACGAGGGACCGAACCAACCCTTCCCACAGAGCCACGGCGAATATGACCAAGGTACCCAACAGAACGCCGTCGGAACCGATGGAGCGGGCGATCCTTGTGCTGAACCGGGAAGGCCAACCGAATGCGAGCGAATTCGTGGGTTCGACCATGACCAAAGGGTACCGTAATGCAGACTCGATCCTGTGGTGCGCAGTTGCCTCGGTCCGTTGGCACGGACCACATCGGGGGATGCTGCGTTCGCTTGCATCGGCCCCTCATGGCGAATGGGTGATCGTGCGCTGAGCGCACGCATGATCCGAAAAGAAGACAGGGCTCGCCTACTTCCGCTCCTTCTTCGGGAACTTCGGCTTGGGCTCGTAGAAGCCGTCCTTCTTCTGGAAGCCAGCACCGCTTGAGCGGTTGTCACCACCGCGGTAGCTGGTCTGGTGCGGGCGATCGCCGCCGCCACCCTTGTGGCCGCCACCGCCGCCTTTGTAACCACCGCTGCGTTCGCCACCACCACCTTGGTAGCCGCCACCGCTGCCACCCTTGTAACCACCACCGGACCCATTGCTGGGGCGGGGAGGCCCACCTTTACCGGTACCACCGGCCTCATCCACGCGTACGCTGCGGCCTTTGTAGTTGGCGTTGTTGAAGGAGTTCTTCACCTGCTCGAAGTGGTCGGGTTCGATATCGATGAAGGAGTAAACGTCCTTGATGAGCATGCGGCCGATGAGCTCGCCGCTCACGCCGCTGATGCCGCAGATGTAGCCCAGCATCTTGCCCTTGTCGAAGCCATCGGCCGTGCCGAGGTTGATGAACATCTGGCGCCCTGTGCTGAAGCGCTCGAGCGAGGTAGGACGTTCAGCGCGCGCGCTGTGGTCCTTGCGGCTCAT
>JBDTNF010000121.1:0-5843 GCA_039933875.1 Flavobacteriales bacterium
GAGGTCGTGAGGGTCGTTTACGCTGATCCTCCGGTTATCAGTGAACGCGCTGAGGGCTTCGGTTGCATTGTGCCTGAGTGTCCAGCGAAGTGGTGGTGCAGGCGGGACAGGGCCGTAGTTTTGAAGAGGTCCGAACGGCAGTAAGTCCTCCCATGGAACTGCGCTTGTGCGCGACACTGAAGACCGCAAAGGGTTCTCATCTTCGCACCAAATGACCAATAACGACATCTTCAAGAAGCTCCGGGTAGCGCTTAAGCTGAGGGATACCGATATCATCAAGATCCTCGCTCTTGTCGATTTCAAGGTTTCCGAAAGCGAGGTGAACGCCTTGTTCAGGAATGAGGACCACCCGAACTACAAGCCTGCCGGTGATCAGATCCTGCGGAATTTCCTGAACGGGCTGATCATCCACTTGAGGGGTCCTATGGACAAACGAGCCGGTTCGCCGGGCGTTCCTCCCAAGCGGAGTTGATCCTTCCCATCTTCGCCGTCGATGCGGGTCCTTATCACCGGCTCCAACGGTCTCCTGGGCCAGAAGCTTGTCGCCGCCTTGCGGAGCGGTCCGGATGTGGAATTGACGGCTACATCGCGCGGAACGGACCGGACACCTGCGCCTTTGGCGATGAACTATCGTTCCCTGGACATCACCGTCCGGGCTGAAGTCGATGCGGTGTTCGATGAAGCGCGGCCTGATGTTGTGATCCACACCGCTGCGATGACCAATGTGGATGCCTGCGAACTGGATCCTACAGCATGCCAGTTGCAGAACGTCATGGCAACGCAACACTTGGTGGACGCTGCGAAGCGGCAGAGAAGCCATTTCATCTTCCTCAGCACTGACTTCATCTTCGACGGGGAGAACGGGCCGTATCGGGAGGATGATGAACCCGGACCATTGAGTATCTACGGGCACAGCAAGCTTGAGGGGGAGCGCATCGTGCGCGAAAGCGGCTTGGAACGTTGGGCCATCGCCAGAACTATCATCGTTTACGGGATCGCGGAAGGACTGAGTAGGAGTAACGTGGTGCTCTGGGCGAAGGACGCTCTGGAGAAAGGGAAGCCGATCAATGTGGTCGATGACCAATGGCGCATGCCCACACTGGCGGAGGATCTCGCGGATGGTTGCATCCGCATCGCGAAGCGAAGTGCGACGGGGATCTATCACCTCTGCGGACCGGACGGGATGAGCATACTCGAGCTTGTGCATCGCGTGGGGACGTTCTTCTCACTCGACACCGGCTTGGTCAAACCGATCGCTTCTGCGAGTCTTTCACAGCCGGCCAAGCGTCCACCGCGTACGGGTTTCATACTGGACAAGGCGCGACACGACCTGGACTATGCCCCGCATGGCTTCGAAGCGGGTCTGGCCGTTCTGGATGCGCAGTTGAAGGCGGCCCAGCGCTGATCGTCATCCGGGGTCCGCTGCCTACTTTGGTGTTCGCACGCCATGACCCAAGCCCAACAGCCGTTCAAGGAGGATGTGAAGGACCTGATGTCCTTGCACGCCGGTGAGCGGCGCGGATTCCTCGTCATGATGTTACTGCTGCTGGTCCTGTCGGCGGGAGTGATCTATGCGCAGTGGTTCTACAAGCCCGATCCGGCCGATCTCGATCCTTTGCGCGAGGAGATGGAGGTCTGGCTTGCGGCACGCAAGGTCCCCGAAACACAACCCACCCTCGCGGAACCGTTCCCTTTCGATCCGAATGCCATGGAGCGTTCCGATTGGCTTGCGCTCGGGTTGAGTGACAAGCAAGTTGATGGGCTCGAGCGGTACATGAGCAAGGGTGGGCGCTTCCGGGTGAAGAACGATCTGGGCAGGATGTACACCATCCGTCCGGAACAGTTCGAACGCCTCAAACCCTTCATTCTGCTGCCCGACAGCCTTCCGCGCCGCAGCTATGAAGCGCATGAACGGAAGCCCTATCCGCGGTTCGCTGAACGTGGTCAGCAGGAGAATTGGCCACCACGCGAGGAACGAGCGGCCTTTCACAAGGTCGAAGTGAACAGCGCCGATACCCTGGCCTTGATCGCGCTACCCGGTATCGGACCTTCTTTCGCGCGGGGCATCGTCAAGTACCGCGAGAGCCTTGGTGGTTACGCATCACTGGATCAATTGTCCGAGGTGTACGTGCTCAAGGACAAGCCGGATGCGGTGCTGCGCTTGAAGGAATTGCTGGTACTCGATACCCTGATGGTGCATCGGATCAACATCAACACATGCACTGTCGAAGAACTTGCCACGCACCCGTATTGCCGTTGGAAGATCGCCAAGCCGTTGATCGCGTACCGCACGCAGCATGGGGCCTTCCGCACCGTGGACGACATCCGCGGATGTGTCTTGATCGACGAGGCTTTGTTGCGTAAACTTGCGCCCTATCTGACAGTGGAGTGAGCGACGTGCAGAACAGGCTGAAAGCCGCGATCCGCGCGGTGCCTGACTTCCCCAAGCCGGGTATCCTCTTCCGGGACATCACGCCGGTGCTCGAGGATCCGCTCTTGTGCAGGGCGATCACCGAGGCCTTCCGGTCCTCACTTCAGGACAAACCCATCGATGCCATCGCGGGTATCGAGAGCCGCGGTTTTCTTTTCGGGATGCCCCTTGCATTGGCGTTGGGCGTGCCGTTCATCACCGTGCGCAAGAAGGGAAAGCTTCCCTGGAAGACCGTAAGCCACAAGTACGATCTGGAGTACGGCAGTGCCGAAGTCGAAATGCACGTGGACAGCGTGCGGCCCGGCATGCGCGTGCTGGTGCACGATGATCTGCTTGCCACGGGCGGAACCGCTGTTGCTGCTGCCGAATTGGTGCGCATGCAAGGCGGAACGGTGGCGGGCTTCAGTTTCCTCATCGAACTTTCCTTCCTCAACGGCATGGATCGCCTGCGGCCTTACAAAGCCGAAGTGATCCGCCTGATCAGCTACTGACGACCATGGAATTCAAGCAAACCGAGAGCCAGTCGATGATCGCACAAGCCGTGCGCGACCTGTGTGAGCGAGAGGTACGGCCGAGCCTGATGGAATGGGATGAGGCGCAGCACTTCCCCATGGAGCTCTTCAAGAAGCACTTCGGACCGGCCGGCATGTTGGGTGTGCTTGTTCCCGAGGAATACGGCGGAGCGGGGCTGGGGTACTTCGAGTATATCACCACGATCGTAGAGGTGGCCAAGATCTGCGGGAGCGTCGGCCTCAGTGTGGCTGCCCACAACAGTTTGTGTACCGGTCACATTCTTCAGTTCGGTAGCGAGGCACAGAAGAAGAAATGGCTGCCGAAACTGGCTGGGGGGGAATGGCTCGGTGCCTGGGCCCTTACCGAACCGAGTACCGGCAGCGATGCGATGCGCATGAAGTGCACCGCTCGGAAGGAGGGGAAGGAATGGGTGCTGAACGGCACGAAGTGCTGGATCACCCATGGCAAGAGCAGCGACGTGGTCGTGGCCATCGCACGCACCGGTGACCTGCTCGACAGCAAGGGCATGACCACGTTCGTGATCGAGCGCGGCACACCTGGCATGAAGGCGGGCAAGAAGGAGAACAAGCTGGGTATGCGCGCGAGCGAAACCGCCGAGGTGATCTTCGAGGACTGCCGGGTGCCCGAGGAGAACATCCTGGGCCAGGTAGGCGAGGGATTCCAACAGGCCATGAAGGTCCTGGACGGGGGGCGGATCAGCATCGCTGCGCTGAGCCTGGGGATCGCGAAGGGGGCTTATGAGGCCAGTGTGAAGTACGCCAAGGAGCGGGAACAGTTCGGCCAGCCTATCGCCAATTTCCAGGCGATCGCCTTTAAACTGGCCGATATGGCCACCCGGATCGAGGCGGCGGAGTTGCTTACCCTGCTCGCAGCGGACCTGAAGAACCGCCACCAGAAAATGACCACCGAAGGCGCAATGGCGAAGTACTATGCCAGCGAGGTATGCGTCTGGGCCAGCACGGAAGCGGTGCAGATCTTCGGTGGCTATGGGTATACCAAGGATTTCCCAGTGGAGAAGTTCTACCGCGACAGCAAGCTCTGCACGATAGGCGAAGGCACCAGCGAAGTGCAGAAGATGGTGATCAGTCGGAACGTGCTAAGGGGCTAGGGGTATTGCAACTCCGGAACTTCGATCTACATTTGCCACCCGTAAAAGCGAAAAGACACGATTATGCTGATCATCCCGGTCAAGGAAGGCGAAAGCATCGACAAGGTGCTGAAGAAGTTCAAGAAGAAGTTCGAGCGCACCCAGACCATGCGCCAGTTGCGCAAGCGCCAGAGCTTCACGAAGCCCTCGATCGCCCGGCGCAAGGAGATCATCCGGGCCACCTACAAATTGCAATTGCAGACCGAGCAAGAATAAGCTTGGTACTGTTGGCGTTGGAAGGCGAGAGGTCCCGAGGGACTTTTCGCCTTCTTTGCGTTGATGCTGCTCGATCGCTTTGTTGACCACCTGACCTACGAGAAGCGTTACAGCCCGCACACTGTATCGGCCTATCGCAGGGACCTCCTGCAGTTCAAGGAGTTCATCACACAATTCGGGCTTAAGGAGCCGGAACAGGCCACGGACAGGTCGGTGAGGGCATGGATGATGGTCATGATGGAGGCCGGTACCGGTGCACGCAGCGTGAACCGGAAACTCAGCACACTCAGGGGGTTCTTCAAATTCGCACGCCTGACCGGGGTGATCACCGCGGAACCCACGGCACTGATCGACCCACCGAAGACCCCCCAACGGCTGCCCGAATTCGTGGAAGAACAGCGCATGGGGCGGATGTTCGATGATGTGGATTGGCCCGAAGGCTACAAGGGGGGCCTTGATAAACTGGTGATGGAGTTGTTCTACGGGACCGGGATGCGGCTCGCGGAACTGCTGGGCCTCCGTATCAAGGACCTGGATACCCATACCAATACCCTCCGGGTGCTGGGCAAACGGAACAAGGAACGCTTGATCCCGTTAGCCACCCCCTTGGTCGCTTCGATCAACGCGCATTTGCGCGAACGGACCCTACTTTTGGGTAGCCCCCGGTCGGAGGATCCCCTGCTTGTATCCAGCAAAGGAGAACCCCTCGCTCGCCGGAGCGTACAACGCCTCGTGACGCATTACCTTAGTGGGGTCACCTCACAACTGAAGCGAAGTCCACACGTGTTGCGCCACACCTTCGCCACCCACATGCTCGAGCACGGTGCTGACCTGAACGCGGTGAAAGAACTGCTTGGCCATGCCGGGTTGGCCGCAACACAGGTGTATACCCACAACACCGTCGAAAA
Source organism: Flavobacteriales bacterium (assembly GCA_039933875.1). Lineage (GTDB taxonomy): Bacteria > Bacteroidota > Bacteroidia > Flavobacteriales_F > PHOS-HE28 > PHOS-HE28. Next base: position 5,237 of record JBDTNF010000121.1, read on the forward strand.
ACTCCGTAAAGTCCATGCCCAGGCCCATCCACGCGGTGGCGGAAAGGCATGATCCTGAACCTTACCAAATCATCGAGATCCATGAACATCAATCTGCATTCGATCCACTTCGACGCTGACATCAAGCTGGTGGAGTTCATCAAGGAGAAGATCAATAAGCTGAACCAATTCCACGACAACATCCTTACGGCCGAGGTGTTCCTGCGCTTGGAACGCGATGGGGAGAACCACGAGAACAAATTGGTCGAGGTGCGCCTGACGATCCCCGGGCACGATCTTTTCGCCAAACGGCAAGGCAAGACGTTCGAAGAGGCCGCGGTGAACGCCACCGATGCCCTGAGAAGCCAGGTGGAGCGCACGAAAGAACGTTTGCGGAACGCTTCCTGAGCCCGTCGGCACCCCACGTCGGACGACGCTTTTACGATCCTTTGGAGCCACGATGAAAGTCGTGGCTCCGTTCGTTTGGTAGAGAACGGTTTCTTGCTACATTTGCAGGCCCAATTCGGACCCTTGTGGTCAGAAAGGGGCGAAAAGAAGCGTTCTTTTCCTTGCTGTACAGGCCAATGTAGCTCAGCTGGTAGAGCAGCTGATTTGTAATCAGCCGGTC
>JBDTNF010000122.1:0-10629 GCA_039933875.1 Flavobacteriales bacterium
GATGTCAGCTATGCCGATGTGCGCATCGGCCAGCGCATGCTTCATGCACAGTTCGGCGCCCAACCCATCGGGATGAGGGGCGGTGATGTGATAGGCATCACTGCTCATGCCACCACCGATCACTTCCGCGTAGATGTTGGCGCCACGCGCCAGCGCGTGCTCCAGGTCCTCCAGGATGATCGCGGCGCCACCCTCCCCCAGCACGAAGCCATCGCGGTCCTTGTCGTAGGGGCGCGACGCTGTGGCCGGATCATCGTTGCGGGTGCTCATGGCGTGCAGGGCGTTGAACCCGCCCACGCCCGCCTCATAGATGGCGGCTTCGCTACCACCCGTCACCACGGCCACGCAGGTGCCCAGCCGGATGTAGTTGAAAGCGTCGATCATCGAGTTGTTGCTCGATGCGCAGGCGCTCGCCGTTACATAACTCGGACCGCGCAGGACATGGCGCATGCTGATGAGGCCGGCTGCGCTGTCGGCGATCATCTTCGGGATGAAGAAGGGATTGAACCGCGGGGTGCCGTCGCCCCTTCCAAAGGCGATGCACTCGTCCTGGAAGGTCTTCAAGCCCCCGATGCCACTTCCCCAGATCACGCCGATGCGATCCCGCTCCATCTTCTCCAGGTCGAGGCCCGAGTCCTTCATGGCCTCGTCGGCGCACACCACAGCGAACTGGGTGTACGGGTCCATCTTACGCGCCTCCTTGCGGTCCATGAAGTCCTCGGGGTTGAACCCCTTGACCTCACAGGCGAAGCGCGTCTTGAACTTGCCGGCGTCGAAGCGGGTAATGGGCGCAGCTCCGCTCACGCCGCTTACCAGGGCCTCCCAGTAAGCCTGCATGGTGTTCCCAAGGGGAGTAAGCGCGCCCAGACCGGTGACGACCACTCGCCTGAGCTCCATGATGCCCGGAAATTACTTCGCGTTCTTCTCCACGTAGTCCACGGCCTGACCCACGGTCTGGATCTTCTCGGCCTGGTCGTCGGGGATGGCGATGTTGAACTCCTTCTCGAACTCCATGATGAGTTCGACGGTATCGAGGCTGTCAGCGCCAAGGTCGTTGGTGAAGCTCGCTTCGGGCGTGACCTCGCTCTGATCGACACCGAGCTTGTCCACGATGATCGCGATGACCCTTGACTTGATATCCGACATGACGTGCGTTTTTGTGATGAGGCAGCAAAGGAAACACATTTTCCCTTGGTCCGAGCCGGTGCAAAGGAAGGTTTCCCCGGACCCCAACCAGCGGCCCTGTGGATAAGTCGCCGCCCATACCGGTCCCGGACGGCCGGTTCGGTGCTGAGGGACGATCCCCCACCTTCGCACCATGGTGCGCATCGCCATCCTCGCATCCGGTTCGGGCAGCAACGCACAGCGGCTCATCGAGCACTTTCGCGGGCATCCCCTTGCCGAGGTGGTGCTTGTCGGGTGCGACCAACCCGGGGCGGGGGTCCTGCAGCGGGCCTGGGACCTCCGGGTCCCAAGCTACTTGTTCAACGGTACACAATTGGCCAGCGGCGTTGTGCAGCACGAGCTCCAGGGGCAGCGCATCGACCTGATCGTGCTGGCCGGGTTCATGCGGCTTATCCCAATGGACCTGGTGAGGGCCTACCCCGACCGGATCGTGAACATCCACCCCGCGCTTTTGCCCCAATACGGCGGCAAGGGCATGTACGGGGCGCATGTGCACCGGGCGGTGATCGCCAACGGCGGGCAGGAAAGCGGGATCACCATCCACTACGTGAACGAGCGGTACGACGAGGGAAAGCACCTGCTACAAGTGAAATGTCCCGTGCTCCCGAGCGACACGCCCGATACCCTCGCCGAGCGGATCCATGCGTTGGAGCATCTCCATTATCCAGCGGAGGTGGAGAAGTTGGTCCGCAGCGTGAACCTCGGCACCTGAGCGTGGCTTCCGGGATCTTTCACCCCATCCCTCACCATCTTCGCAGCATGTTCGACCTCGCCCAGATCGGCAAAGCCTTCCTGATCCTTTTCGCGGTGATCGACATCGTGGGCGGCATCCCCCTCATCCTGCAGGTGCGGCAGAAGGCCGGCAAGATCTACCCGGCACGTGCTACGCTCGTATCGCTTGGGATCATGGTCACCTTCCTCTTTCTCGGTGAGAGCATTCTGAACGTATTGGGCATCGACGTGCGCTCTTTCGCCGTGGCCGGGGCCTTCGTGCTTTTCTTCGTCGCCTTGGAAATGATCCTGGGGGTGCGCCTCTTCCGCGAGGACCTCTCGGCTCCAGGATTGAATGAGGTGGATGATGACCACAAGGTGCACAGCATTGTTCCCCTCGCCTTTCCCGTGATCGCCGGTGCCGGCACCATCACCACGATCCTGTCGTTGCGATCGGAGTTCGATCGTGCCAACATCCTCGTGGCGATCCTGCTGAACATGATCCCGGTGGTGCTTGTGCTGTTGCTCACCAACCGCATCGAGCGGTTGCTGGGGCGCGTGGGGCTCATCGTGATCAAGAAAGCCTTCGGCATCATCCTGCTCGCCATCGCGGTGAAACTCTTCGCGAAGAACATCACCTACCTTTTCCCGACCACGCCTTAGGTCGGCGCTCGTCGCACAGGGCCTTCCTTGTTTTCTTTGCGCCACCGATGAGTGTGACCATCTATACGGACGGCGCTGCGAGCGGCAATCCCGGACCCGGCGGTTTCGGCGTGGTAATGGAGGCAGGCAAGCATCGCAAGGAGTTGTGGGGCGGCTTCCGTCTCACCACCAACAATCGCATGGAACTGCTCGCTGTGATCGAAGGCTTGGAAGCGCTGAAGAACCCGAACACTGAGGTGGTCGTGGTCAGCGACAGCAAGTACGTGGTCGATTCGGTGGAAAAGGGCTGGGTGTTCGCCTGGGAGAAGAAGGGCTTCGCGAAAAAGAAGAACCCCGATCTGTGGAAGCGTTTCCTGCAGGCGTACCGAAAACACAAAGTGCGTTTCCACTGGGTGCGTGGCCACAACGGCCATCCGCAGAACGAACTGTGCGACCAGCTCGCGGTGGCCGCCTCACAGCAGCCGGGCCTACCGGCGGATGAGGCTTACGAGAAGGGCGACGATGGTTTGTTCGACTAGCGGCAAGAGGTCATTGTCCGGGCCAGATGACCTTCGCGACGGAGGTTCGCTGGTTGCTCTGGAGTTTGACCAGGTACATTCCTGAGCGCAGGTGCCCGAAGGAGATCGCCTGGCCGGCCATAGGAGCGTTGATCATTCTGCCAGACGCATCCATTATCTCGACAGACAGCACTCGCTCTGCTCCATTCAGACGCAAGATGATCCCGTCTTGTCCATAAGCCCACCATGTTTCTAATCGAGCAACATCCGATCCGTCCGGTAGGGAAGTCCAAGACCCTGAATACTTGTGCAATCTTGGATGGAAATATCCAAGGAGAGAGCTCCAGCTCAGCGTTTCGGCATAGACGAGGCCATCGAAGGCCTGAAGATCAACGACCAAGGAGTCTTCAACGGATCGGTCCTCCCAGTCAACACCAGCGTTCCCTGTCGCGTAGATCGCCCCAGCTCTACCACCCACCCATACACTGTCTGGCGAGTACCCCGCCATCGTAAGCAGATCCTCTGTTGTTGCGATAGGGATACTCTCCCAGTTATCACCTCCATCGATCGTCCGGATGACCCAACCGTCGTCACCGGCCACCCATAGCGTTTGGTCGTCCAGCCAGATCGCATCCCGGAAGAAGTGGATGGAGTCGGTCAGCGAGGTGCTCCAATCCGCGCCTCCATTCTGCGTGATCCTGACCTCCCGGCGGCCTTGACCGGTATCGAATAACAGTGCGCCATGGTCACTTCCGTTGAACGTGATCTCCTTCACATTGCTGCCCAAGGGGCCGATCGTGTCCAAGACCACCACATCGCTCGGGGTGTTCCTTGTAATGAGCACACCACCAGGAGTAAGAATGGCCAAAATGCATGTGGTGTCGTCCAACGGTTCGATCGCGGAAGGGCTACCGGTCAATGAATAACCATGATACAAGCTGGCCCCGTCTTGTCGCGTTATTGAATAAAGGGAGCCCGGGGGGCCGCCGCCGAAATGCCTGTAGAAAACTGTTTCGGGAGGATAGGCCTCCCAAATCTCTGCAGAGCAACATCCTCCTCCAATTTCTCCGCCAGCACTGGCCACCAGTTGCGCGGCCACCCATTCCGACTCCGTATAATACAGACCGTAGTATGATCCACTGCTCGGGGAGAGATAAACGCTCTCATTCCAAAAGCCAACGCCCGGTCCCGTCATGATCCCTGAACCCAAATTGTGCTGAAGGTCCGGCCAATTGTCCTCGGGCAGCACTATCGGGACGGTCGTCCATTGCGCCTGGCTCTGTATCGAACAGACGCAAGCAGCCAACATCGCATTGCGCAGCATTCTCACAAGATAGGTCTTGTCAATATGACGTGTCCTTTCATACGGTCGACTCCCTTCTATCTTCGTCACCCTTCGCCATGCCCGCCCGCCTATTCGCCACCGTGAACACCGCCGCCGGTGAACTCGTGTTGGAGCGCGCGGTACCCTCTGCGCCCTGGACCTTGCCCAGCGAAGGAGCGCCCGACCTTGTGCGCACGGGTCCATCGATGTACAGTTTGGTGCGCAACGGCCGCAGCCATCGCGTGCTGGTATTGAAAGAGGATCGCGAGAACAACACGGTCCGCATGCGGATCGGTGGGCATACCTATACCGTGAGGCTCCAGGACGAGCAGGCGCGGATGATGCACACACTCGGATTGGACAAGGTGGAACGCAAGGTGCGCGAGTTGAAGGCGCCGATGCCCGGCCTGGTGCTGAACGTGCTCGTGAAACCAGGCGACGCGGTGAAGAAGAACGATCCCGTGCTGGTTCTGGAAGCCATGAAGATGGAGAACGTGATCAAGGCGCCCGGCGATGCGGTGGTGAGCGCCGTGCCCGCCGAGAAAGGCAAGGCCGTGGAGAAGGGCCAACTCCTGGTGAAGTTCGAGTGATCCGTGCGGGGCGGGCAGTATCTTCATGCCCTTATCCCTGCACCATGGATCGCAAGCAATTCCTTTCCCGTTCCGTTCAGGCTGTGGCCGGTACACTGATCGCTGGCCCCGCTATGCTTCAGGCCGCTGTCGGCAAGGCGCATGGTGAAGCCGCGATGATCACTCCCGCGGAAGGCTTCGCCATGGCGCAGATCCCGCTGCCCTATGCGTACACCGCATTGGAGCCTTCCATCGACGCGTTGACAATGGAGGTCCACTACACCAAGCACCACGCGGCATATGTGAAGAACGTGAACGACGCGATCATTGCGGAAGGTATCTCGGTGGGTAGCGATGCGGAGTTCTTCGCAAGTATGAGCAAGTACAGCCCGAAGGCACGCAACAACGGTGGCGGCACCTGGAACCACAATTTCTTCTGGCAGGTGATGGGGCCCAACGGAACTGGCATGCCTGCCGGCAAAGTGGCCGACGCGATCAACGCCGGGTTCGGTGACTTCGAGAAATTCAAGACCGCGTTCACCGATGCGGCGATGAAACGTTTCGGCAGTGGCTGGGCCTGGTTGGTGATGCAGGACGGCAAGCTCGCGATCGGGTCAACCGCGAACCAGGACAACCCCTTGATGGATGTGAGTGATCTGAAGGGAACTCCCCTGCTCGCACTCGACGTGTGGGAACACGCCTACTACCTCAAGTACCAGAACAAGCGCAACGAGTACGTGGCCAATTGGTGGAACGTGGTGAACTGGGACACCGTGTCGCAGCGGCTGGGCTGACCTCAGCCTTCCACCAACTCGATATCAAAGTCCACGAGATCCACGAACTGCTGGATCCGGTTGTCGATGTCCTCGCGGCTCACTTCCACCAAGCGCTCGATACCGAACTTCTCGCAGGTGAAGCTGGCCATGGCGCTGCCCACGATGATGGCGCGCTTCAAATTGTCGAAGCTGTGGTCCTTTGTGCGCGCCAGGTAACCGATGAAGCCTCCGGCGAACGTGTCGCCAGCACCCGTTGGGTCGATCACGTCCTCGAGCGGCAACGCTGGCGCGAAGAAGACACGGCCCGCACCGAAGAGTAGCGCACCATGCTCGCCCTTCTTCACCACCAGGTATTTCGGACCCATCTCCAGGATCTTCGCAGCGGCCTTCACCAGGCTGTGCTCACCACTGAGTTGGCGTGCCTCAGCATCGTTGATCGTGAGTATATCGACGCGCTTGATCACTTCGAGCAACTTGGGCATCGCGCTGTCCATCCAGAAATTCATGGTGTCCATGACAACAAGCGCGGGGCGCTCGTTCATCTGGTCGAGCACTTTGCCCTGTACCACGGGGTCCAGGTTACCGAGCATCACATACGGCGCGGCGCGGTATGCGCTCGGCAGCTTGGGGTCCAGGTCGAGCAACACGTTGAGGCGCGTCTCCAGCGTGTCGCGCGTGTTCATGTCGTAGTGGTAGCGACCAGCCCAGAAGAAACTCTCCTTGCCCTTGAGCACCTCCAATCCAGCGAGGTCCACACCGCGCTCGCGCAACTGCTGCATCACCGACTCCGGGAAATCATCACCCACCACACTGACCAGGCCCATCTTCTCGAGAAAGACGGAAGCAGCAAGTGAGATGTAGGTCGCAGCGCCGCCAACCGTTTTCTCGGCGACACCGAACGGGGTTTCAATGCGATCGAACGCGACGGTGCCTACGGTGATGAGTTGCATGGGACAGAGGATGAGGGTGGCTGCGAAGTTCGTACAGGCCGATGCTGCGGCCGGAAATCACAAGAGCCGCGTTGCGGCGGCTCTCGTTCGCTCCCCGGGCTGGACTTGAACCAGCGACCCCATGATTAACAGTCATGTGCTCTAACCAGCTGAGCTACCAGGGAAGGTACCCTCCTGAAGAAGGGACGGCAAAAGTAGGAACCTGAACGCAATGGGCAACGCCTTGGGCTGAAGTACCACGAGGCCGGGCAGCTTTTCGTCCCACCCAGGCGTCATAGCAACACACTGATCCGAAGACCATGCGTGTATTCTCCTCACTCTTCAGCCTGTTTTCCGTTCTCATGGCGCTAGGGCAGGCGTCCTGTGATGGGTACCTCGCCACTTTCTCCAATACCACAGGGCCCGGGAACGTGGCCGTATTCTTCAATACCATCCAGCCCCTTCCCAATGGGTCTTCCTGGGAGTTCGGCGATGGCTCCTCGGGCACTGGTTCACAGGTCGCGCACACATACACGTCGTCAGGGACATATACGGTCTGCTATACTGCGTGGTGGTGGAACGAGAACATCCAGGACACGTGCTGGAGCACCACGTGCGAGAGCGTGGTCGTGGGTGGCGCCAACCCCTGCGACGGGCTGCATGCCGGCTTCTCCTTTGCGGCGTCCGGTGGCGGATTCCAGTTCAGCAATGCCACGACCGGAACAGGTGCCACCACGACGTGGTACTGGGTTTTCGACGACGGTACCACCAGTACCGAACCACAGCCCTTCCACGAGTTCCCTGCCGCGGGGGTGTACGAGGTCTGCCTCACCGCGATCAGCGTGTACATCGATGACAACGGCGGCGCCCTCACCTGTGCGGATACCACCTGTGAGAGTGTGACGGTCCAAGGCGGCAACCTGTGTGATGGCTTCCAGGCGTGCTTCGTCACCAACGACTTCGGCGGTGGGGCGTTCTTCTTCGACAACTGCTCCAGCACGCAGGGCAATGCCCAGTTCGTTTGGAACTTCGGGGATGGTGGCTCGAGCACGGGCGTCAATGTGGACCATGTCTACCAAGAGCCTGGGACCTATACCGTCTGCCTGACGGCCTATGAGGGCAACTGTGTCGACAGCACTTGCACCGTGGTTGTGGTGGAGGGTGGCGGGGAGCCGTGTGACGGGTTCAACGCGGACTTTTCGTGGGGCTCCAACGGCGGGGATCCATCGAGCATCTTCTATTCCGCCACTACGAGCAACGCCTCACACTGGCTTTGGAGCTTTGGCGATGGCACTTACTCCGACAATGGCCCGCAAGGCACCCATACCTATGCCGAGCCGGGCGTGTACGAACTGTGCCTCAAAGCGTACTTCTTGATCCCGGGGACAGAGGATACGTGCTTCGCCACCTCGTGCCAGTTGGTCACGATCGGTGAAGGGAACCCATGCGATGGATTGAACGCAGGATTCGGTTTCTCGACGGCTGGGCTCAGTGTCAACTTCGACAATGCGGTGATCAACAACGAATGGTCCTACTACTGGTCCTTCGGTGATGGCACAACCGGCTACGGCCCGAACCCCGCGCACACCTATGCGAGCAGCGGCCAGTACCACGCATGCCTGACCGTGTGGACGTGGAACCCCGTCACACAGGACACCTGTTTCGCCGACCATTGCTCATGGGTAACGGTCCAGGGAGGCAACCCTTGCGAGGGCTTCGCAGCCACGATCTCATGGGACCTGGTCGGGAGCAATACCTACGTCTTCGCAGGCACGACCTCGATACCCGCGAGCGGCATGATATGGGACTTCGGCGATGGCACCGAGGGCTTCGGCGCCACAGTGACCCACATCTATCCGGCGCCGGGCGAGTACCATGTCTGCCTCTCCGCGTGGTACTGGAACCAGCAGACCCAGGACTCGTGTTGGGCCGAGGCCTGTGTGTGGATCAATGTTGGCGGCGGTAACCCGTGCGATGAACTCCATGCCTGCTTCGAGGCATCGCCCGTGGGCAACAATGGTTTCCAGTTCACCAACTGCACTGTTCCGCAGAGCGGTGTCCAGTTCGTCTGGCACTTTGGAGATGGCACTACGGGCTCCGAGACCTCCCCGGACCACAACTATCCCGGACCAGGGTCCTATGTTGTATGCCTTATAGCGTCCTGGGGCGCTTGCATGGATAGCACCTGCACTACGGTCGTGGTGGAAGGCGGTGCTCCTTGCGACACCTTCAATGCCACGATCTCTTGGAATGCGGCCGGAGGAAACACCGCCGTCTTCGCGGGCTCGACGAACTTTCCTGCCAATGGCCTGATCTGGTACTTCGGCGATGGCGCCGAAGGCGTTGGGCCAACCGTGACCCATACCTACGCTGAACCTGGCGAGTATCATGTATGCCTGATGGCCTGGCACTGGATCGAACAGACCCAGGACACATGCTGGACCGAAACCTGTCTATGGATCAACGTTGGTAATGGGAACCCGTGCGAGGGCCTCAATGCCGGATTCTCGTTCGCCCCGACCGGCCTCGCAGTGAACTTCCAAAATGCGGTGATCAACCCGCAGTGGACCTACCTCTGGTCCTTCGGTGACGGCACCTCGGGGTATGGTCCGAACCCCGCGCACACCTATACGAGCAGCGGCCAGTATCACGCCTGCCTGACCGTATGGACATGGAACCCTGTTACGCAAGACACTTGTTTCGCGGACCATTGCGAGTGGGTAACGGTGCAAGGTGTTGATCCCTGCGACCAGTTCCATGCGTGCTTCGTAACGAACGACATGGGCGACGGCACCTTCTTCTTCGACAACTGTTCCACGGAACAGGGCGGTGCCGATTTCCTGTGGTTCTTCGGCGACGGTACTACGAGCGATGACACCAACGTGGAGCACACCTTCTCCGGGCCAGGAACATACTCGGTATGCCTGATCGCGATGTGGGACAACTGCACCGACAGTGTCTGCACCACCGTGACGGTGGGCAGCGGCACTCCTTGCGACGCTGGGTTCACAGCGGACTTCGAATGGACCGCCCAAGGCAATGCCGTTGTATTCCATGGCACGAGCAACCTCCCCGCCAACGGATTGTTGTGGTTCTTCGGCGATGGAACGAACGGCGCGGGTGAGGTGATCACGCACCTCTACGAACCGCCGGGACCATACAACGTGTGCCTCGCGGCGTGGTATTGGAACCAACAAACACAGGACACCTGTTGGGCCGAACATTGCGAGCTTGTCGATCCGTTCGACACCGGGATACAGGACAACCCCTTGGGCTCGATCCACATCTTTCCGCAACCCGCGAGCGATGTGATCACCATCGACGGTATCCCTACAGCGGCGACTTTGCGCTTGTTCGCCTCCGATGGTCGCCTCGTGCTGAGCGACCGTTCAACAGGTCCGCTCCATCGCATCGATGTGACGGGCCTGGCAACCGGCGTCTATGTCCTGCACCTCGACATGGAGGGTAGCCCGTTGCGTTACCGCATCGTTGTGGAGTGAGCCGAAAGGACCGCACCGGAACGACCTGAGCCAATACAGAAGCGGCCCCGATGTTCGGGGCCGCTTCCATCGTGGTTCAACCTGTTCGGGTTATGCAGCCGCCTCTGCCTTCTGTTGTGGCAACAACTGGAAGTCGTTCATCACCACCTCGGTGATGTAGCGCTTGGTGCCGTCCTTGGTCTCGTAGCTGCGATGCACCAGCCGCCCCTCAAGAGCTACAGGTGAACCCTTACGCAACAGGCGCTCCACCGCCTCTGCCGTGTGGCCCCAAGCCACCACGGTGTGCCATTGGGTATCGGTGACGCGCTCACCGCTGGCGTTCTTGTAACTGTCGTTGGTAGCCACCGACAGGCGGGCCACCTTGCGGCCTTTCGCGATCTCCCGCACTTCCGGATCGAATCCGAGGTTTCCGATCAGGCTCACTTTGTTCTTCAGCGTGTTCATGGTACTTGTTGTTTGGGTTTGACTTTTCGTT
>JBDTNF010000123.1:0-7677 GCA_039933875.1 Flavobacteriales bacterium
CGGAACGATATCCGCCTAGCGGTGGTACAAGCCTTCCTGGATGTGGTGGGACTGCGCGAAAGAAGGATCGCCGCCGAGTCACAAGCCGCTAGAACGCGTGAACAACTCCAACTCACCACGGCGCTGGTGGACGCCGGTCGCCTGGCCCGTGTCGACCTGCTTGCACTCGAAGCGCAATTGGCGAAGGAGGAATACACCGTGATCGACCTGGCCAATCAAAGCGAACAGCGCATGCTCGCACTGGGCCGTGCGTTGCAGCTGGACGCCACGGAGATGAGCACCTTCGATATCGTCGCACCGGAGATCACCGATACGCGCATCCAGCCGCCGACCATCACCGCGGAGGAAGTTCTGGGGAACGTGCTCCGGAGCAACCCGACGTATTCGCAAGCGGAACTTCAAGCGACCAGCGCCGAGCTTTCGGTGTCCATCGCGAAAGCAGGTGTTCTTCCTTCGCTTTTCATGAGCGGATCGTTGGGCACTGGCTACAGCGGAAGCAACTATGAGCCGGTGGGCGATCCGGTACCGGGTGCACCCCAATTGATCGGCTACACCGGGAGCAATGAACTGGTCTACGCCCCGACCTATGCGTATGCGACCGAGCTTGTGCCGTTCAACAGGCAGTTCGAGGAGAACCTGAACCGGTCCTTCGGCTTCACGCTGAACGTGCCCTTGTTCAACAACATGCGCAACCGGTACACCATTTCGCAGGCGCGGGTGCAGCAGGAAAAGGCCCGCAATGCGGTGACCACGGTCCGAAATGATCTGCAGCGCGATGTGCTGGATGCATTGGTGATGCTCCGTTCCGCATACAGCCAGTACAACGCGGCCGAGAAGACCGTGAACGCGAATGCCCTCTGGTTGGAATACGCGGAGGTGCGTTTCACGCAAGGCGTCATCACCACCATCGAACTGAACAACGCCAAAGTCGCCGTCAGCGATGCCACAGCGGACCTGATCAACGCCAAGTACCAATATGTGATGGCGAGCAAGTACCTCGACATCCTGCAAGGGTTGCCATTGACGCTATAATTCGATCAGCGTTGTTCGATGTTCGTTGATCCTCGGCCGAACAACGAACATCGATGAACGGACAACGCATTTTCGCAACACCATGCCGCTGATCCTCGCCATCGAGACCGCCACCAAATTGTGCAGCGTTGCTGTCGCGCGCGATGGTATGGTGCTCGCCCTGCGGGAAGAGGAGAGCGAACGCCACACACATGCTGAACGCATCAACGTGTTCATTGAACAGGTTATGCAAGAGGGGGGTGTCGCGCTTCGCGATCTCGATGCCATAGCGGTCGGTATCGGTCCGGGCTCCTACACTGGACTGCGAATCGGACTGAGTGCGGCGAAAGGCCTGTGCTATGCCTTGGACAAACCGCTGATGGGGCTTGGCACCTTGGGCACCCTGGTGGAAGCAGCGGCGACCCATGTCAACGTTGGTGGTGAACGCTGGCCCATGATCGACGCTCGACGCATGGAGGTGTTCACGCAGGCACACGATGTGCAAGGGCAACCCATCGCACAAGTGACACCTCTGGTGCTCGATGAGGCTTGGGCCACCGATGCCGACGGTCGCACGGTGTTCGGTGATGGCGCGGACAAAGCGGTTGCGCTTTGGGCGGGGCGTTCGGGGATCACCTTCCTACCCGGCATCCGGCCACATGCTGCTGCGATGTTCGCCGAGGCGGAGCGACGTTTCGCTGCGGGTCGCTTCGATGACCTGGCCTACCTCGTGCCGGAATACGGCAAGGCGGCGAACGTGACGCAGCCGAAGAAACGCGCTTAGAGCCCCGCGAGGATCGTCAGCAGCGCGATCATCGGGATATCACCTTCCACCTGCAGGATCGCGTCGCTCTTGTTCGCGAAGGGACCATCGGCGAGAAAAATGGTGTTGCCCTCGATCACGAACGCGCCATCGCCCTTGGTGCAGAACGGGCCCTCGGCACGGAACACTTTGTTGCGTTCGAGCAGCAGCACACAATTGCTCTGTGTGCAGAAGGTGCCTGTGCACCGGAAGAACTTCTCGTTCTCGGAACTGAACGCGCCCTGCCCTTTGCCACCAGCGCCATCCGCTGCATGGAACACCTGCTCGTCGGTGAACAGCCACAGGCATGGTCCCCTGGAACCGAACGGCCCGCTGGCTTGGTAGATCCTTCCGCGGTCCACCACGAAAGCGGCATCGCCCAATGTGCCGAACGGACCATAGGCCCACCGCACGATCGTCCCCTGCGCCGCAACGAGCAACGGTGCGAGCGCGATGACGAGGACTATGGAGCGAAGACGCATCAGCGAAGGGTGGTGTGGTAGCGCACCACATTGATCTGGCCGGTCTCCATGTCCTTGGTCAACCGTGCCTTCAGCAGCATGCTCTGTTCCTCGTACAGGAATTCCACATGGGTCATCTGGCGATCGTCGTGCCACAGTTCGCCGGAGATCACATTGCCCGCTGCATCATAGAGCCACGTGTGGCGAAGTTTGCGCGGCCGATCCAGGTCGGGTTGTTCAACGCGCTCCGCCAGCCGTCCATTGTGGTCATAGGTGAAGCTGGTCCGCGATCGTCGTTCGGTGATAAGGTAGCGGTCCTCGATGGAGCGCAGGTAGCCATGATGGTCCGACACGAAGGTCTGCTCGCGGTAGGGAAGGTTGAGGTTGTTGAGGTACAGCTTGCGCCAGGTGGTATCGTTCAGGGTGGAGTAGCTGAAGTGCTCGTCACTGATCTCGGTGGTGAGACCGGGAACGAGCGTGTACCGATCGGTGCCGAGGTTCTCGACACGGGAATACGTTTCGCGTACGACCCGTCCATCGGCATCGCGTTCGGTGGTGTAGGTGAAATGGCCTGCGAGGTCATTGCGCAGGCGACGCACCAGCTGGCCCTGCTCATTGTAGGTATAGGTCACCGAGGCCGTGTCGCGCCCGCTTCCCGGCTGCCCGAAGGAGTTGTTGCTATAGACGGGCCGGCCCTGCTCATCGAAGCGGTAGAGGTATTTCTCCTTCTGCTCCTGCATCGGCATGTTGTCGCGCTTGATCATTTTCTGTCCCACGATGCTCGCCACCCGGTTGCGTTCGATGAACCGCTCGTTGAAATGCAAGGCGTTCGGGTCATCGGTGCCCGGCAGGATCACCAGGGCCTGTGCGTGGAGCAGGTCGAAGGGGAGGAAGAGGGCCAGGAACGGAACGAGACGCTTCATCGGATCTGGGCAAGGGCTTCTTGTGCGGAGGCTACGGGCAACTGGCAGGTCTTTTCCACGCATACAAAGATCGTGGTGCCGGGGAGGGTCTTGTCCTTGAGCAACGGCAAACCGCTTCGGGTGGTACATCCCAGGAAAAGGCGGTTGGGCAGGTAGTGAGCGGCGAAATCGTCGCGTGCGGTCAGCGCCTCCGGGCCGGTGATGGCGATCTCGTGGAAGGGGAACACCTGCATGAGCAGGAGCTGGGCCCAGTTGGAATAGCCGGTCGGGTGATCGGCCATGCGCGGTAGGATGGTGTTCAGCATGCGTGCGCTCAGGTCGAGGTAGCGCTCATCATCGAACAAGGTGCCGAGGAGGAAGAGCCCCTTGGCCATGCTTGAATTGGAAGCGGGCACCACGTTGTCCTGCAACTCCATGGGCCGCGCGATCAGGGGCGGGTCGAGGTCGCTGGTGAAATGGAAGAACCCGGAGACCGGATCGTGGAAATGCCGGATCGTATGCTCGGCGAGCGCGTTCGCCTCGGTGATCCAACGTTCCTCGAACGTGATGGTGTAGAGGGCCACGAGCGCTTCGATCATGAAGCTGTAGTCCTCGAGGTAACCATTGATCGTGGCGACACCACCCTTATAGCTGTGCCACAGACCGCCATTGCTGCGGCGGCATTTCTTGAGCAGCAACTCCATGGTGCGGATCGCGGACTCTTTCCACGCGACAGGGCCGAACACCTCGTAGGCATCGCAGAGCCCTTTCACCATGAGCGCGTTCCACGAGGTGAGGGACTTGTCATCCAGCGCAGGGCGCACCCGCCTGGTGCGGGCTTCGAGCAGCCGGGCATTGATCGCATCGAGCCTGACCTTTAGATCCTCTTCGGTGATCCCGAACTCGTTCGAGAACTGCTGACCATCGTTCCAACCCGTGAGGATGTTCCGCCCGTGCTCCCACAAGGCCTGGCCACCGATGTCGTAGTAGGCCGCTGCGAGATCGTACTCCACGCCGAGCAGGCTTTCCAGTTCATCGCGCGTCCACACGTAGTACAGGCCTTCCTCTCCCTCGCTATCGGCGTCCAGCGCGCTATAGAACGCACCTTCGGACGAGGTCATCTCCCGTTCGATGAAGGCGATGGTCTCTTCCACCGTCGACTTGTACAGCGGCTTGCCGAAGGCCTGGTAGGCCTGGCTGTAGAGGGATATGAGTTGTGCGTTGTCGTACAACATCTTCTCGAAGTGCGGCACTTTCCAAAGCGCATCGGTGCTATAGCGGGCGAAGCCACCACCGATGCGGTCGAAGATGCCACCGAGCGCCATGCGGTCCAGGGTGAGTTGGACATGCCGCTCCAACCCGGCGCTCTTCGCCAACCGCGCATGACGCAACAGGAACTCGTAGTTGTTGGGCATGGGGAACTTGGGCACCTTGTCCGGCCCACCGTGCGTGTTGTCCAAATGCGGTTCCCATCGCACAATGAGCGTGTCCACATCCTCGCGCCCGAACGCGGCGGGCTCGGTGTTCGCTTCAATGAGCGAACCGCTCGCGACGCCCTGACGCAACTGTTCCCCGTAACGCGTGACGCGGGCAGGGTCCGCGGCCCATGTGTTCGCCAACTCAGTGAGCACGCGTGTCCATTGCGGCGGTGGGAAGTACGTACCACCGTATGCAGGCCTGCCGTCGGGCAGGGTGAAGCAGTTCAGTGGCCAGCCGCCCTGTCCGGTCATCAGCTGCACAGCGGTCATGTACACCTGGTCCACATCCGGCCGTTCCTCGCGGTCCACTTTGATGCACACATAGCGCTCGTTCATCAGCGCCGCCACCGCCTCGTTCTCGAAGCACTCACGCTCCATCACGTGGCACCAATGGCAGCTGCTGTAGCCGATGCTCACCAACACGAGCTTATTCTCCGCCCGGGCTTTGGCGAACGCCTCCTCGCCCCACGGGTACCAGTCCACGGGGTTGTGCGCGTGCTGCAACAGGTAGGGGCTGGTCTCGTTCACCAGCCGGTTGGCGCGTGTCGCGTGGATATCTTGGGCGTCGTTCGCCATGGCCGACCAAAGGAACATCGTGCCCGCACCGCTGCGGAACCCGCGGGGAGCGCAGCATCAACAACGCGTCGTGAAAGGCGGGGTGCGTGAACAGTACTGGCCCGGAACGATGATGGGTCTGGGGATCTTCATCGCACTGGGGAGTTTGTTCACCGTCGCGCCTTGGACGGAGATCCAGCCGGACCTGTTGTTCCGGGTATTCCTCGTGCTGTGTTTCGCTGGCAACCTGCTCCCTTACCTGCGTTCTGGAATGTGGTTGGGCATGGAACGGTTGGAGTGGTTCCTCTTCAATCTGCTCGCGGTTGGGCCTATCGGGACCAGCTTATTGCTCTGGGCGAACTTCCTCATCCACGGCACGCCGACGATCACCGAACACGCCGTTGCCCGTGTGGAGGCTGGCCGCACTGTGCTGACCTATCATTTCACGGATAACTACCTGGAGAACTTCGTGCACGCGCGCAGCACCTACCGTGACTTCGTGGCTTTCGCTGGCTATCGGGTGCGCATCACCGAAGCCGTTGGTCTGTTCGGCTGGCCGGTGGTTTTGCGCAAGGAGCCGCTCGCCCCCGGAGGACGATCAGGGTTGTGAGCCGAGATCGATCATCTCCTCCATCTCGAAGGGGAAACGCTTGCTCACCGCCCCGCTTCCAGCGCGCACGGTGCCCTTCACCCCGAGCTTCATTTCGGTGTTCAGCCCGCCGCTCAACAACAGCACCAGCAACGAACCGCCTTGCAGGTCGGCGTGCAAGGGAATTGAATACAGACGTGTGCTGCGGCGATCGAGCACCAGCGTTGAATCCAGCAGTCCTTTCCCGATGAACTTGTCGTTGAGGAAGAGGTCCACATCCGGGTCGCTTACCTGGATCTTGTAATTGTTCGGATTGTGGATCATCGCGTCCACACGCACGGCGATGCCCTGGGCATCGAACTTCATCACCTGCACGTTGGCGATATCGCGCAGCTCGACATCGTCATAGCGAAAACAGCCGGTCGATGCCAGGAGCAGGGGCAGGGCCAGGGCTAGGAACGCCCACCGGGACAAGCCTTTCATTGCGCCCGCCCCTGCTCCTGAACTATCGGGCCGAAGCCGCATAGTGGTGGAAGAACCGCGGGATGGTGCGGATCCCCTGGAAGTAGTTGAAGACACCGTACTTCTCGTTGGGGCTATGGATATTGTCCGAATCGAGGCCGAACCCGAAGAGCACGGTCTTCAATCCGAGTTCCTGCTCGAAAAGGGCCACGATGGGGATGCTGCCGCCACCGCGCGTCGGGATGGGCTTCTTGCCGAAGGTCTCCTCCATGGCCTTGCTGGCGGCCTGGTAGGCAGCGGAGTCGATCGGCGTCACGGCGGGTTCGCCACCGTGGTGCGGTTTCACCACCACCTTAACACCCGGAGGCGCGATCTTCTCGAAGTGGTCCTTGAAGAGCTTGGTGATCGCATCGCTGGTCTGGTTCGGCACCAGGCGCATGCTGAGTTTGGCTGAGGCTTTCGAGGGAAGCACGGTCTTGGCCCCTTCGCCGATATAGCCGCCCCAGATGCCGTTCACGTCCAAGGTCGGTCGCACGGTGCTGCGCTCTTCGGTGCTGTATCCCTTTTCGCCACGCACGGCATCGATGCCCAGGTCCTTCTTGAAATCCGCCTCATTGAAGGGTGCCTCGGCCAGCGCCTTGCGTTCCGTGGCGCTCAGTTCCTGCACCGCATCATAGAACCCGGGGACCGTGACCCGGCGATCGGCGTCGTGGAGGCTGGCGATCATCTCGCAGAGCGCATTGATCGGATTGGTCACCGCACCGCCGTAGACCCCACTGTGCAGGTCGCGGTTCGGGCCGGTCACTTCCACCTCAACGTAGCTGAGCCCGCGCAGGCCGGTGTTGATGCTGGGTACATCGTTGGCGATCATGCTCGTGTCGCTGATCAGGACCACATCGGCCTTCAGGCGCTCCTTGTTGTTCTTCACGAAGGTGCCGAGGTTGTCGCTGCCCACTTCCTCTTCGCCCTCGATCATCACCTTCACATTGCACGGGAGGCCCCCGTTCTTGATCATGCTCTCAATGGCCTTCACGTGCATATAGAACTGGCCCTTGTCGTCAGCGCTGCCACGGGCGTAGATGAGCCCATCCTTGATCACCGGGTCGAACGGACCACTGTGCCAGAGCTCCAGGGGGTCGGGCGGCTGCACATCGTAGTGGCCATAGACCAGTACGGTCGGTTTGGTAGGGTCGATGATCCGTTCTCCGTATACGATCGGATGCCCCGGGGTCGGGCATATTTCCACCTTTTCCAGCCCGGCTTCCTCCATCCGCTTTTTCACGGCCTCGGCACAGCGGGCCACGTCGGCCTTGTACTTGGGGTCGGCGCTCACGCTGGGGATGCGCAGCAGGTCCAGAAGTTCGCTCAGGAAGCGTTCCTCCTGGCTTTTGATGTAGGTGTCGATCGCCAGCTTCAC
>JBDTNF010000124.1:0-39181 GCA_039933875.1 Flavobacteriales bacterium
TGGGATCATTGTCATCGCAGGGCACACCCGATAATGCCGGTCCGCCGGGAACACCAAGGCAATCAAGCAACATCCCCACGCATGTGCATGTCGATGTCCAGCGGTCATCTCCGGTCAACGCATCGCCATCGTCGCAAAGGCTTCCTACCAGCGCAGCACCACCTGGCTGACCGAGACAGTCGAAGGGCTGACCTACACAGGCACAACTCGCGTTCCAGGCGTCGGCTCCAGTATCGGGGTCACCGTCGTCGCATGCTGTGCCGGTCAATGATGCTCCGCCAGGCACACCCGTACAGTCGAAGAGAAGACCCACGCAGGTGCAGTCGGAACTCCAACGGTCCTCACCAGTGGTGGCGTCCCCATCATCGCAAGGCGACCCGGGTACGGCGGGTCCTCCAGCAAGGCCCTGGCAATCGAACGGCAGCCCAGCGCACACGCAACCGACAGACCACCCATCGCTGCCAGTCGTTGGGTCACCATCATCGCAAGCAGCGCCCGGCATTGCCGGACCACCCAAGTTGCCTTCACAATCGAACGGAATTCCCGCGCACGAGCATTCCGCGGTCCAAGCATCGTCGCCGGTGTTCAGATCGGCATCATCGCAAGGAGTTCCGGGTAGTGTGCTCCCACCAATAACACCAATGCAGTCGATGAGTATCCCAGCACAGGTGCAATCGGAACCCCAAGTGTCATCGCCTGTGGTCGCATCACCGTCATCGCACGCGGCACCGGGAAGGGCGCTACCACCCGGCACACCAGCGCAGTCTATGAACTGACCGGCGCAGTCGCAATCCACCGTCCACACATCATTCCCTGTAGTGGGCTCACCATCATCGCAGGGCGAACCCGGCAATTCCGAACCACCTGCCACTCCTGCGCAATCGATCGGCAGTCCGATGCACACACATGCGTTGGTCCAGGTGTCCAATGCGGTGAAGGGGTCGTTGTCATCGCAGATGGAACCAGGAAGCGAGGTGCCAAAAGTGACACCCAGGCAATCCTCATCAACGGGATCGCCAGCACACGTACAGTCCACACCCAGCACGTCGTTCGCGGTGAGTGCGAACCCATCGTCGCACGGGGTCCCCGGAAGGAGGCTTCCACCAGGGACACCTGCACAGTCAATGACAAGCCCGGCACAAACGCAATCAGTACCCCACACATCCAGACCGGTGGAAGGGTCGTTGTCGTCGCATGAAGAACCGGGCAGTGCGATACCGCCCGGAACGCCAACACAATCCAACGGGATACCCTCGCACTCACAACTGGTCGACCATGCATCATCCCCGGTCGTAGCGTCGCCATCATCGCACGGGGTACCCGGCAGCGCGTTCCCTCCGATCGTTCCCGCACAATCAAGTGGTGGGTTACCATAGGCGATGCACAACCGAGCCGCACGACTCTGGCTCTGGTTGCGGCTCCATGCTGAACGACGTCCAGCGCCATCGATCAACACCACCATCGCATTGCCAGGAGCCCAACCAGCACGATCGACCACTTCCTGCATGGAACCAGCGAGGTTGGGGGTGCGCTGGCCAGGACCAGCAACGTTGGCGGTGCTCCAAAGAGGAGGGGTCCATGCAATGGACCCCGTGCGCAGCCTGCTGCTGTAGTTGAAGGGGTCCCAGCCCAAGGGCGATGCGTTGTCAGTGGCTTCAAGTGCCACGTTCAGGTCGCTGGGGCCCAGATCCGTATTGCCCCCCCGCGCGGTGAATTGCACGTACGCGTTCACCACCACCGCTTGTTGCGGCACCGTGACGTTGCCGAAGCGAAGCGCCACGAGTTGGTTGCCCCGCCATGGGTTCGCCTCACCGTCGAACACCAGGTCCAACGAACCGACATTGCCGTAGATGTTACCGCCCTCTGCTTCCTCCCCATCCGGGTCGGAAGGGTCGCTCAGCGTGTAACACGTCGAAGAAACGATGCATGCATTGTTCCCTCCGCATACACCGCAGAGATCCATCACCGCACCACCACCGGGCACTCCGTTGCAATCAATGGGAAGTCCAGCGCACTGACAGCCATTGGTCCAGGCGTCCCCGCCGGTCGCTGCATTCCCGTCATCGCATGCGGTCCCGGGCAGCGCTGTTCCCCCAGGAACCCCCAGGCAATCAACTGGTGTTCCAACGCACGAGCAAGCGGGCGTCCACGTGTCGTTCGCGGTGAGAATATTCCCGTCGGTGCATGACGATCCCGGCAGCGCGGTGCCACCAGGCACACCCACGCAATCGATCAATTGCCCCACGCAGGTGCACTGTGCGTTCCATGTATCGCCGCCAGTAGCCGCGTTCCCGTCGGTGCATGGTGTGCCCGGCAACGCACCTCCACCTGGCACACCCAGGCAATCAAGCAACTGACCCGCGCAAACACAGTTCGCCCCGACCACGTCGTTCACCGTGCTCGAGATCCCATCGTTGCATGACGAACCAGGCTCCAGGTTGCCGCAGCCACAAGCGCCGGGCGCTGTCTTGTTCGGATCGCTGGGACAACCATCCAGCGCGTTACAGGTACCATCACCATCGCTGTCGCCGCTGCTTGTTCCGACGCATTGGCAATTGGTGCTCCACACATCGCCCGTGGTGCACGCGTTACCATCGTTACAGGTCGTGCCCGGGACCGCCGGACCGCCCGATACGCCCAAACAATCCGTCGTTTGTTGTGTGAGCGTGACCTGACCGAAGGCCCCCAAGCTCAGGTTGTAATAGCTGCCGCTGTATCCGACCTCGAGTTTCAGCGCGCGCACCATGTAGCGCACGAGGCCGCTCAACCCACTGGTGTTATCGCTGAAGTTGGCACCTAGCGTCGGTGAGGTTGTCCGACGTTCCCATGATTGAGTAACTGTGTTGAAACGGTAGACATGATAGCCGAGCACTGCATCAGGCGATGCGGTCCAGGTCACATTGGTTATTACGCCGGACACAGCGACCGCTGCAACGTTGGATGGCGGCGCGACCATGCTCATCCGCAGAGTGGGGTCTCCCATTAGTGCAACGTGCACCCGACCCGCCTGCCATGCAGCGGGTTCATAATGACCGTTCGCATTGTTCTGGGTCAGCACCGCGCTTTGCCCAATGGGGGCACCCATGCCCATCGGATGGAAAAACCAACTGGGCCAACCCGCCCAGAAATTGGTCAGGGTCGTGCCCGATGCGAGTCCGGCCCGCAGGAAATTGTCCGTACAATCCCAATCACCGAAATAGCTACCGAAGAGGATGGTGAAGATGGTTTGTGGCGAAGACGTAGCGAACTGGGTGGTGGTCCCCACACCCACGGCATTGTTCCACCAACCCGGCCCACATGCGTAGCTCCACAAGTGGCTCTGCGTGGCCAGGGTGCTGAAGTAATCCCCTGCGGCCACATTGTTCGGGTGGACGAGAGGGCCGAAGCCACGCCAGCCGTTCTGCGAGAACCCGTCCGTGAACGAGAGGAAGTTGTCGCTTACCACGGCGCGCGTCTGCGCGGTGAGCAGTTTCACCTTCCATTGATGCAGGCGGGTCAGGTAATTGTTCAGCAATGTTCCCTCGGTCTGGCTGAACGCGGGCAGATTGGCGAAGTCGACACGGCCCACAGCGAGTTCCACCGCGGAGGGAATGATCGTCTGATCGAACTTGCCATCACCGGGAATGTTGTTGTTACGGGCTTGCTGCTGCCCGGTGCTGTTCACGGTGTTGTCCGTCCAAACACCGTTCACATCACCGTAGTACACATCGGTCGGCCAGGCACCGTAATGATCCGAATGCCCATCAGGTGCCAGGTCACCCGAATAGGGGACCGGAACGTGCCCGATGATGAACACGGCTTTCACATTGGCCGGGTCCGCGTTGTAAGCAGTGGTGACGATGCTCTTGATCGTTGTGACCGGCGCCGTCCGGCTCACATCACTGCGCAGGACCTTCCAGCCATCCGCCTCGAGATCACTTACCGTTTGCGTTAGCTGCGCAGCCAGCGAACTGCTGAATGTGTTGTCCACCAACAACACCAGCTTGCCACGCTGTTCCACCATGGGTAGCTCTATCCCACTGTTCACATACCCATACCCATTCCCCACAGAACTTGTTGTGCGCACAACCTTATACTCGTAGGAGGTACCCACGACAACGGTCTGGTCAACGTATTGGGTTGTGGTGGCACCAAGGCTGGCCATTGACGAACCCCACGCGGTGGCACCGCTCAACTTTCGGTACACAGTAAAGCCCGTGGTATTGGCGTGTGTGAGCCAGTTCAAGGTGATCCGGGGAGGGGCGGCCTGCACCTCAGCCCACATCTGAACAGCGCGATCCAATCCATAGGTCTGGCCCCAAACCGTTGGCAGCGCCCATAGCCCTAAAAAGGCGAACAGCAGGAATGGACGGAGCGCCTTGGCCATGGGAAAATCGCGCCAAATATAGCCCCCTTCGCAACGCGGGTAAAGTACCGAAGTAGCTGTTGCACAGGAAGAACCGTGCATCTGCCTCCGGGCGCCAGGGTTGCTTCTCGTCCATCCGAGCTTCCGATACGACCGACCCCTCAATTCGCCCGATGATCATTGCGAATGCTTAGACGAAACGCGATGGATGACCTTCTCTCGATCAACCGGTTCTTACCTTCAGCGTCCCATTTCGACCAACATTACCCGCGGACGCAACGAACCGTATCGATAAGCCGTTGAACACCCCCTGATACGCCTGATCCGGTTATCCGGAATTTCCGGAAAACCATGGTCAGGCATTGCTACGCAATAACGACCTCTCCCCATCCATGAGCCGACCCCAGCCCGGAGCCGCCACCATCCTTGACCTTCTTGCCAAGAACCGATCCCTGGATGCCGATGCAATTATCCACGGCGGCCAGCGGATCTCTTACCGGAACCTGTTCGATGCTGCGGACCGCGCAGCTATCGCCTTCGCCGCGAAGGGTGCGGCGCCAGGACGAACCGTTGCGCTTTGCCTGGAGCGTTCACCCGAGTTGGTGATCAGTGTGCTTGGCGCTCTGAAAGCGGGAGCCGCTTACGTTCCCATCGACCCCTCCTACCCGGTCGACCGCATCGCGCTGATGATCGAGGACGCCCGACCTCCAGTAGTGATCACGAACAAGGCGCACAAGCACCTGTTCAATGGGTCCCAAGCGAACATCATCCTCATTGAGGATCTCGACCTGAAGAACGGTCCCCGTTTTGAGGAGCCGTGCCCGGCTGGGCCAGAGGATCTTTGCTACGTGCTGTTCACCTCGGGCAGCACCGGGCGACCGAAAGGTGTGGCCATGCACCACGCCCCGTTGATCAACTTGATCCAGTGGCAGTGCCGGACGTCGGTGTTGAACGTAGGCGCGCGCACATTGCAATTCGCGCCGATCAGCTTCGATGTATCCTTCCAGGAGTTCTTCAGCACATTTGCACAAGGTGGCACGCTGGTGTTGATCACAGACGAGGACCGCCTGAACAGCACGCAGCTGCTCCGAAAGATCATCGAGCAACGGGTCGACCGCGTGATCCTACCCTTTGTCGCCTTGCAATACCTGGCCGAAGCGGTTGAGCGGACGGGAGAAGTGCCCTCCTCATTGAAGGAGGTCTTCACCAGCGGTGAGCAGTTGAAGATCACACCGGCGATCATCAACCTGTTCAAGCAACTGTCCGGCTGCCGCTTTTGCAACCAGTACGGCCCCACCGAGGGCCATGTGGTGAGCGAGTTGGAATTAAAAGGCGATCCTTCCTCGTGGCCTGCACTTCCGAATATCGGTCAAGCGATCGACAACGTGAAGTTGTTGATCCTGGACGAGAAGATGCAGCCCGTGAAGAAAGGCGAAGAGGGCGAACTCTACCTCGGTGGTGCTTGTGTGGCAACGGGCTACATCAACCGTCCCGACCTTACCGCTGAGCGCTTCCTTACCGATCCGTTCACGACCGGGGGCCGACTGTACAGGACAGGTGATCGCGCTGTGGAACTCCCCGATGGCAACATTGATTTCAAGGGTCGTATAGACGGACAGGTGAAGGTTCGCGGTTATCGCATCGAACTCGGTGAAGTGGAGGTGGCGCTTGAAAAACATGCGGACATCGAGCAAGCCGTGGCGAGCGTAAGGGAGGACCGTCCGGGTGTGAAAAGGCTCGTTGGATACTTCACCGCGAAGGATGGCATCAACACCAACGAGCTACGGAAGCACCTCGCTTCCCTCCTACCCGACTACATGGTGCCAGCGGCTTTCGTTCGCGTCGATGAGTTCCCTCGAACTCCCAGCGGAAAGATCGACCGCAAAGCGCTACCCGTGCCGGAGGTGCAACGTCCCGATCTCGACGTGGCCTACAGTGCTCCCACCACAGCTGTTCAAAAGACGCTTGCCTCGGTCTGGGCCGATCTGCTCGGTGTGGACCGCGTGGGCGTCGACGACAATTTCTTCGACCTCGGTGGCAACTCGCTGCTGAGCATCCAATGCATCGCACAACTGGAGCAGCACGACCTGAAGCTGCCGATCGTGAAACTCTACCAGCACCCGACCGTTCGCGGCTGTGCTGCCTACCTGGCGAACGATGCGAGCAGCGCATCCCCGGTCGATATGGCACGCTCACGAAAAGCGGAACATGATCGCGGCGCATTCGATGGTGTTGCGATCATCGGGATGAGCGGCCGATTCCCTGGTGCCGATAACGTTGAGCAACTCTGGAAGAACCTGCTCGACGCGAAGAACTCGATCACCCGCTGGACACCGGAGGAGCTGGACCCCAGTATCCCGGAGGAGTTGCGCAATAGTCCGGACTACGTCGCCGCGCGCGGCGTGATGAACGATCCGGACAAGTTCGATGCGGCGTTCTTCGGCGTGAACCCGCGCGTAGCGGCGCTCATGGATCCGCAGCAACGC
Source organism: Flavobacteriales bacterium (assembly GCA_039933875.1). Classification (GTDB taxonomy): domain Bacteria; phylum Bacteroidota; class Bacteroidia; order Flavobacteriales_F; family PHOS-HE28; genus PHOS-HE28. The sequence continues at coordinate 6,832 of JBDTNF010000124.1, forward strand.
GTGTTCATGGAAACCGCCTGGGCCGCGTTGGAAGATGCCGCCTACGATCCGAAAGCCTTTCCCGGCCTGATCGGCGTATACGCCGGCATCGGCAACAACACCTATTTCACGCGGAACGTCATCGGCCACCCGGACCTCATTGAGCAAGTGGGTGATTTCCAAGTGATGACCGCCAATGAAAAGGATTACATCGCGACCCGCCTGGCGTTCGAGTTCGACCTGCGCGGCCCGGCACTGAGCATCCATACAGCCTGTAGCACTTCGCTGGTCGCCATCGCCCAAGCGTTCAAGTCGCTTCGCGACGGTGATTGTGACATGGCTATCGCCGGAGGTATCGCGATCACCGTGCCCATCAATAGCGGCATCGTCTACAACGACGGTGGCATGTACAGCCCTGACGGCAACACACGCACGTTCGATGCCAATGGGAAGGGGACCAGCTTCAGTGACGGGGTCGGCATCGTTGTGCTGAAACGTCTGAGCGACGCGGTGCGCGACAACGACAGCATCTATGCTGTTATCAAGGGCGCTGCGCTCAACAACGACGGCAGCGAGAAGGCCAGCTTCACCGCACCAAGCGTACGTGGTCAGGCCGATGTGATCGCCATGGCACAGGCGGATGCAGGTGTTTCGCCGAACGAGATCACATACGTGGAAACGCACGGCACGGCCACACCGATCGGTGATCCGATCGAAGTTGAAGCGCTTACGCTCGCGTTCCGTTCGGCCGAGGGCGCGAACGGGCAATGGTGCGCCGTCGGTTCCATCAAGTCGAACATTGGTCACCTCACCGCCGCCGCCGGTGCTGCGGGTGTGATCAAGACCGCACTGGCGCTGCGCGAGGGTATGATCCCACAGAACGTGGGCTTCGAGACTCCGAACCCGTCGATCGACTTCGCGAATTCCCCCTTCCGTGTCGCCGCAGCGAACATCACCTGGCCCCGGACGGATGTTCCGCGTTTCGCTGGTGTCTCCTCGTTCGGTGTAGGCGGTACGAACGCTCACGTGATCCTGCAGGAACCTCCTGTGATGGACCCCACGAGTACTTCGCGCACCAAGCAACTCCTGATGCTCTCGGCCAAGAGCCGTGCTTCACTCGATGCGATGACGGAGAACCTCCGCGCGTTCCTGGAAGCACATCCCCACGTATCGCTTGCTGACGCGGCCTACACACTGCAGATCGGCCGCCGGCATTTCAAACATCGTCGCACCATCGTTGGTGGCGGTCATGGCGAGGTGATGGAGGCGATCGCCAACAAGGACGCCAATCTTACGAGCACCCGCGAATTCACAGAAGCCGCTCCCGGCGTTGTGTTCATGTTCCCCGGCCAGGGGTCACAATACGTGAACATGGGCCGTGACCTCTACGCGAGCGAACCTGTGTTCCGCGAACACTTCGATCGCTGTTGCGAGTTGTTCAGTGCGGCACTGGGCGCTGACCTGAAAGCCATCCTCTTCCCTGCGGAGGGCGAAGAAGAGAAGGCTGCCGATCAGCTCAAGCAGACCGTATACACCCAAGCTTCGTTGTTCACCATGCACTACAGCCTTGCGAAGCTGTGGATGCACTGGGGCGTCACCCCAGCGGCGATGATGGGGCACAGCATTGGCGAGTTCGCTGCAGCCTGCCTTGCGGATGTCTTCTCGCTCGATGATGCGGTGAAGCTCGTTTCCGCGCGCGGCCGTATGATGCAGGACCTGCCCGGCGGGTCGATGCTCAGTGTCAGGCTTTCAGAGGAGGAGGTACTACCCCGCCTGCCTCAAGGCTGTAGCATCGCCGCGAACAACGGCCCTCAACTCAGCGTGGTCAGTGGCCCGCATGAAGTCATCACCCGTTTGCAAACGGAACTTGAAAAGGAAGGCGTGGTATGCAAGCTGCTCGTTACGAGCCATGCCTTCCACAGTCCAATGATGGACGCCATCATCGAACCCTACAGGAAAGTGGTCGAGAGCGTTCGGCTCAGCCCTCCCCGCATCCCGATCGTCAGCACCGTCACGGCGCAATGGATGAAGGATGACGAAGCGACCTCGGCGGAGTATTGGAGCAAGCACCTGCGCGCCACGGTGCGTTTCGCACAAGCCGTGAAGTTCGCCTGGAGCGATGCGGACAACGTGATGCTGGAGGTCGGCCCACGTACGACCGCCACAACACTCGCGCGCCAACAAAGCGCCGATCCGAAGAAACAAATGGCTGTGTCCTCGCTCGCCGACCAGGTCGGCAACGGTGCGGAACTGGCCCTGGTGCTGAAGGCGGTGGGTGGCCTCTGGCAGAGTGGGATCACCATCGACTGGGCCAGGTTCTATGCGAACGAACAGCGGCGCCGCGTAAGTCTGCCCACCTATGCCTTCGAACGCACACGTCATTGGGTCGATCCCGTTTCACTCGTCGCCGCAGGTGGACAAAACATCACGGCGTCCGCTTCCGCGGAAAGTGCCGTCACCATCGTCGACGAGAGCATTACACCGAAGGACCGGCTGATCAAACGGATCAAGGAACTCCTCGAGAGTTCCAGTGGCCTGGAGTTGGCGGACGCCAGCCCCGAAGAGACCTTCCTGGAGATGGGTCTGGACTCCCTCTTCCTCACCCAGGTGGCTACCTCGCTCAGCAAGAAGTTCGGTGTGAAGATCACGTTCCGCCAACTGAACGAGGAGTATGCGAACCTCGACAAGCTCGCTGAGTTCATACTGCCGAACCTGAAGGGCGAAACATCAGCAGAGATTGGACCAGCGATCGCTGGTCAACAACCAGCCGTGAGTGGCAATGCCCTCGAGGACGCACCCGAACTCAAGAAAGCCTTCGGTGCACAAGCGAAGATCGTCCGGGAGAAAGTGGACGACTTCACTCCTTCGCAACGCGCATGGCTCGATGACTTCACCAAGCGCTACAACCGCAAGACAGCGAAGAGCAAGGCTTTTACGCAGGCGAACCGCAAGACGATGGCTGATCCGCGTGTGGTTACTGGCTTCAAACCACAACTGAAGGAACTGATCTATCAGCCCGTCGTCGACAGGAGCAAGGGCTGCCACCTCTGGGACATCGATGGGAACGAGTACATCGATGTGCTCAATGGCTTCGGCTCCTCGATGTTCGGTTACATGCCGGACTTCATCCGGGAGGCGTGCCACACCCAGCTCGATACGGGTATCGAGATCGGCCCGATGCACCCGCTCGCGGCCGAAGTATCCCAATTGCTCTGTGAACTGAGCGGGCACGAACGCGCAGCGGTTTGCAACACAGGTAGCGAAGCCGTGCTCGGCGCTATGCGTATGGCGCGTACTGTGACGGGTCGCAGCTTGATCATCGCCTTCAGTGGAAGCTATCACGGCATCAACGATGAGGTGATCATTCGCGGTAGCAAGAGCCACAAGAGCTACGCCGCCGCGCCGGGTATCATGCCAGAGGCGGTAGCGAACATGCTGATCCTCGACTATGGCACGCCTGAGTCGCTACAGATCATCCGGGAACGTGCCCATGAAGCGGCTGCCGTTCTTGTTGAACCCGTGCAAAGCCGTCGCTTGGAATTCCGCCCCGTGGATTTCCTACGCGAAGTGCGAGAGATCACCAAGCAAAGCGGCACGGCGTTCATCTGGGACGAGGTGATCACAGGCTATCGCATGCATCCCGGTGGTGCGCAGGCGCTCTTCGGCATCAAGGCGGACATCGCCACCTACGGCAAAGTGATCGGTGGTGGCATGCCGATCGGCGCCATGTGCGGCAGCAGTCATTGGATGGACGCGCTCGATGGCGGTGACTGGCGTTTTGGCGATGAGAGCGTTCCCGAAGCGGGTGTCACCTACTTCGCCGGAACGTTCGTGCGCCACCCGCTCACTCTCGCGGCAGCGAAGGCCTCACTCCTGCGTATGAAGAACCATCCGCAGTTGTACGACCAACTCAACGGCTGGACCGAGGATATGGCCGAACGCGCCAACGCGATCTTCAAGAGGGAGAACGTACCCTACTGGTTCGTGAACTTCGGAAGTTGCTGGAAGGTGAAGTACGATGACAGCGTACCCTACATCGAACTCTTCTTCGTCGCGATGCGGGAAAAGGGTGTCCACATCTGGGACGGCTTCCCGTGCTTCATGACCACCGCGCATACCGCGGAGGACATCGATCGGGTGCTCGAATGCATGGAGGCGACCGTCAAGGAATTGAAAGTCGCCGACTTCCTGCCTGATCGCACCTATGTGATCGAGAAAGTGAACCGCTCATTGAACGGCCATGTGCGCAAACTGAGCGAACGCGTCATTAGCGCTATGGAACCACCAATGCCGGGAGCACGTTTGGGTCGCACCCCGAAAGGTGATCCCGCCTGGTTCGTGGCCGATCCGAAACGCGTTGGCAAGTACTTGATGATCGAGACAGACGAACAATGATGGGACGGACCATGGAGAAATTCATCACCGATACACGTTACATCCCGGTCGACCACGATCCATTCGCGGGCGCGATCATCGAGCGGACCATCCCGACCACCGAGGCGCAACGCGAGGTGTTCGTCGCCTCGGAAATGGGCAGGGACGCCTCCTGCGCTTACAACGAGAGCGTGACACTCCAGCTTTCTGGAACCCTGGACCGTAGTGCGATGGAGCAGGCGATGCGAGTGCTGGTGCAGCGGCATGAATCACTTCGCAGCACGCTGAGCGCGAACGGTACGCGCATGATCGTTGGCGAACATGTCGTTGTCGAGCTTCCTTTTTCCGATCTCGCTTCGATGAACGAGGCGGCGCGGAAGAGCGCCCTGGACAGTATCGCGAGCAAGGACATGTCCTCCGTGTTCGACCTCCTCAATGGCCCCCTGTTGCGCGCACTGTTGATCCGCACGGGACCAGAGGAACACCTTCTTCGCCTCACCGCGCACCACGTGGTTTGCGATGGCTGGAGCCTGGGCATCATGATGGCTGAGTTGAGCACGCTCTACAGTGCGTTCCTCAAAGGGGCATCCCCGAAACTGCCCGATGCCATCCCGTTCAGCGAATATGCATTGGCTACGATCGACTTCGCGAAGAGGCCGGAACATGAACTGGTCGAGGCGTATTGGAGCGGGCTCTTCAAGGGACATGTCCCACGTGTCGACCTACCCACTGACCGGTCTCGTCCGAAACAAAAGACCTACAAGGGCGCGCGCATTGATCTCGAACTCGATGCTGCGCTCACCCGTGGCTTGAAGGAGACCGCCACGCGCAGTGGTGCGAGCTTCGTGACCACATTGCTCACCACGTTCGAGTTGCTCATCTACAAACTCACAGGTGACAGCGATGTCGTCGTCGGCCTTCCCGCTGCGGGCCAGAGCGACCTGGACATGAAGCACCTGGTGGGCCAATGCGTGAACCTGCTCGCATTGCGCAGCCGCATCGATGAGGACCAGCCTTTCGTGGACCACCTGAAGGCGCGTCGTTCCGCGGTGCTTGATGCTTTCGAGAACCAGAAGTACACCTTCGGCACGCTACTCCGGAAGCTGAACGTTCCGCGCGAACCCGGACGCATCCCGTTGGTCCCGGTCGTATTCAACATCGACATGAACATGGATGACGGAGTCGCCTTCGATGGCCTCACGCATCGGTTCATCAGCAACCCGCGCAGCTTCGAGAACTTCGAGCTCTTCCTGAACGCCACCGGTAACGAGGACCACCTCGTGCTGGAATGGAGCTATAACACGGATCTTTTCGACGCCGCCACCATCCGTAACTGGATGGGCGAACTGCAGCGGTTGGTCGGGCGCATCGCTTTGGCGCCTTCCGCAAGCATCGCGGATCTCTTGGGTGATGCCGCGTTGAGCGATGGACAGATGAAGCCGCCTATGGCATGGTTGGGCACCAGTGTGGCCTACCCGCGTGAAACCGGCATCGGAACGCTGTTCGATGAGGTGGCGACCGCCCACCCGGACCGCATTGCCGTATTGCTCGGTGACAAGAGCATGACCTATGGGGTCTTGCAGGAACGTGTGCATGCCCTCACCGCACACCTGGTCGACCTTGGTGTAAAACGCGGTGATCCGGTCGGCCTCTGCATGGACCGCAGCTTCGACATGATCGTTGCTGTGCTCGCCATCCTTCGTGCGGGTGGGTGCTATGTGCCGATCGACCCAGCCTATCCTGCCGACCGCCTCAGCTTCATGCTGGAGGATACGAACGTGAGCATCCTGATCACACAACAGCATCTCCGAACGGCACTGCCTGCGCACAAGGCGCGGGTCGTGTTGCCCGCTGAAATGGATCTCAACAAGGGGCTCAACAGAGCTCCATCCATTGGCGGTGGCGGCGACCCGGCCTACATCATGTATACCTCCGGCAGCACCGGAAGACCCAAAGGCGTGGTGGTTCCGCATCGCGGGATCGTGCGCCTGGTGCGGGACCAGAACTTCCTGCCGTTCGGCCCTGACTTGGTATTCCTCCAGCTCTCGACGATCTCCTTCGACCTGAGCACACTGGAGATCTGGGGTGCGCTGCTGAACGGAGCGAAGGTCGTTCTACAGCCGCAGCAGAAACCCACGCTTGTGGAGATCACCGATACCATCCGACAGCATGGCGTTACGACCGTGTGGTTCACGGTTGGCCTTTTCAACCTGCTGGTCGACGAACAACTGGAGCGCCTGCGCGGCCTGAAGCACATCCTGGCCGGGGGCGACGTTCTGAGCGTACCCCATGTAAAACGGGCATTGCGCACGTTGGGTCCCGGTGTGCTGATCAATGGCTACGGCCCCACGGAGAACACGACGTTCACCACGTGTTTCCCGATCAACGACGAAGCCGCCATCAAAGGCAGCGTGCCCATCGGCATCGCCCTGCACAACACCACGGTGCATGTGCTCGACGAGCAGCTGCGCCCCGTGCCGATCGGTCGCAAAGGCGAACTCTACACGGGTGGCGATGGTGTCGCCCTCGGCTATTGGAAGCGCGAGGATCTTACCGCCGAGCGTTTCATCGATGATCCGTTCAGTACACGTCCCGGAGCCAAACTCTACAAGACCGGCGACGTTGTTCGCTGGCTGCCCGATGGCACCATCGAGTTCATCGGACGCACGGACAACCAAGTGAAGGTGCGGGGCTTCCGCATCGAACTGGGCGAGGTCGAGAACGCCCTGAACGATCATCCGTTGGTCAAGGACCGTGTGGTCGTTGTGCGGAACGATGGTCCTGGCGAGAAACAGTTGGTGTTCTACCTGGTACCGAAGCGCGAACAGGACGCCACGGACGCCGATGCCCGGGAGTCCATGATCACGAACGTGCGTGAGCACCTGCGCGACAATTTGCCGGACTATATGATCCCCACGGCGTTCGTGGTGCTGTCGGCATTCCCCTTGAACCCGAACGGCAAAGTGGACCGCAAGGCGCTTCCCGCACCTGAAATACGCCAAACGGTGTTGCGTGCACAGCACGTCGCACCCCGGGATCCAATGGAACGTGCCATCGCTGAGATCTGGGGGCAGTTCCTCGGCACCGAACGCATAGGAGCCAACGACAATTTCTTCGACCTGGGCGGTCACTCGCTGATCGGCATCCAATTGCTCTCGCGCATCGAGGAGCGCTTCCAGAAAGCACTACCCCTGAAGTCCTTGTTCGAGGCACCTACCATCGCTGAGTTCGCCAAGCTGCTGCGCGAAGGCGAACCGAACAACAATAGTTGGAAGAACCTTTCCTTGATACAGCCGAAGGGTGATCTCACTCCGCTGGTCTGTGTCCACGGCGACGAGGCCAATCACTCCATCCCACGATACCTGGGCAAGGACCGTCCGTTCTACGCGTTCTTCCACCAAGGGGAGGATGGGCGTCGGATCGAGCACACCACGGTTGAGACCATCGCCACGCACTTCATCAGCGAGTTGAGACGCGCACGCCCACATGGGCCATACCTTCTTTGCGGGTATTCGTTCGGAGGGATCGTGGCTTACGAAATGGCCCAGCAGCTCACCGCGAGTGGCGAGACCGTGGAGATGGTCGCGTTGCTCGATACATACTCGCCAAGCATGTACGACGACGCGAACGACAGCGATCGAAAGTTCTACGAACCGCTCAAGAAGGTCGTCTTCCGTGCAATGGCCCGGTTCTTCCTGAAACGCGATCAACCACTACCTCCCAAATTGCGCCACTTCCACATCATCGACACTTACGACCAGGCCGTTCGGCGATACGCACCCGCTCCGTACACAGGGACGCTGACCATGATCAAGGCCGAAGGATCATGGGGACCCAAAGAGATGGGCTGGGCTGGACTGGCCCAAGGCGGTCTGGACGTGTTGATGAGCCCGGGTGACCACTACACCATGATCACCGAGCCACACATAAGGAGGATGGTGGAAGTGCTCGCAGCACGCATCGCCGATTCCGAGGCCCGAAGTTCCGCGCGGGCCGTATGAACGTGGCCTCGTCCGGTCGATCGCTCGTTGTGCGGTGCGCCCCCCCTGCGGTCGCGCAACTCGAAGCCCCGGCTTCCGCTGGCCCTCTTCAAAGCGAAGCGCAACTGTGGTTCGCCAAGTTGGGTGCCTTGCGGGATCGTATGGGATCGTACTCCGCGATGTTGGATAAGGCGGAGCTGGAGCGCGCCGCGCGCTTCCGGTTCGAGCCGGATCGCGAACGCTATATCATCGGCCATGGCTTGCTGCGCGAATTGCTTGGGCGCTACCTGGGCGAGGACCCTTCGCTTGTCCGCATGGCGCGCGGCGAATTCGGCAAGCCGTATATCGAAGGATCCCCCCTGCATTTCAACTTGAGCGACACGAAGGATGCCGTGCTCATCGCCTTCGCGCATGGGCAAGAGATCGGCGCCGATGTGGAGACCATGACACGTACCGTGGACCATCAGGCTGTGAGCGAACACTACTTCACACCGGAAGAGATCGAGGACATCGCACAGGCTGATGATGGCAAACGTCGCTTCCTGGAATTGTGGACACGGAAAGAAGCGGTGCTCAAGGCCAGCGGTGTGGGTATCATGGATGATCTCCGCGTCCTGCAGGTGAACACGGACGTGAATACGAACACCATCGTTCATGATGCTTTCGTGCGTTTGGCTGCGCCGGAATACCACTTGCGCACATGGCAACTGGGTTCCGATCATCTTATCAGTCTGGCGGCTGCTGCTCCTTTCGAAGCGATACGCTTCGTGAAAGCCGGTTGATCCGCTACTGATCCACCTCCCCGAAGAACCGCGGGTGAAAATTGAGCAGGTAGAGCTTCTCGCTTGCTCGCGTCACAGCCGTATAGAGCCAACGCACGTACTCGCGATCGATCATCTCTTCGGTGACATAGCCCTGATCCACGAAGACGCTCTTCCATTGGCCGCCCTGTGCCTTGTGGCACGTCACCGCGTAAGCGTACTTCACCTGCAGCGCATTGGCATAAGGGTCCTGTTTGAACAAGCGGAAGCGCTCACCCTTGGTGCGCGCCACGATGCCACCTAGTACGCTTTGGGCGAGCAATTTCATGCGCGGTCCGGGCAGAGCAGGGCCTTCGCTCGCAAGGGTATCCAAGATCACCTTCACATCCATCTCGCGCGTCTCCTGTCCGTTCCACCAGGCGGCGGTGATATCCGCGAAGCGCAACCCGTAGCGCTCCTCGATGCCGATCACACGTTTCACCGTGATCGGTTCGCCGTTGGCGATGAGTTCCGCCTTGCCGCTCTGTCCCGCCCAGAAATAGTTGTTCTTCACCACCATCAAGCGGTCGTTCGCGACCAGCTCCTCTTCGAAACCATGGATGCGCGCGCGCACCTGCTGGCTGTATTGGTAAGCCCGTTTGTTGCTGCGGCAGATCAGGCACACCTCATCGTCGCCATGTCGCGCGAAGGCCTGTTCAAGTGCGTCCTGCAGATCGGCCCCTTCAACACGCTCCACATCGGGGTAACCCGTAATGAAAGTGGGAATGATGTCCGGCTTCTCTTTTTTCGTCACACCCTCCTGCGGCATGGAAGCAAGGGTACCGCGCAACGCGGTCGCGTTCACCAGAATTCCGGAATCCTCCGCCTGCCGCACCACATCGGTGAGTTCGATGCTGCCTGCGGTGAGGCCCAGCCCTGCAAGATCCTTCACTTCCAGCGCAGGGCTGTGGTCACTTCCCACCGGTGGCAACTGGGCCGGATCACCGATCAGCAGGAGTTTCGCACCCGGTGCGCTGAAGACATACTGGAACAGATCACTGAGCAGGTCTCGATCACCGAAGGCACCATCGCCGCCCCGCTGACCGATCATGCTGGCCTCATCGACAACGAACAGGGCACCGGCATCCCGGTTCGCCGCCAGCGCCATGCCCGCGAAGCCGCCATCGTCATCACCGCTCACCCGGTAGATGCGGCGGTGGATGGTGCTGGCATCGGCCAGTGCATAGCCACTGAGCACCTTCGCTGCCCGGCCCGTAGGCGCGAGCAGCACCACACGGCGCTTCTCCTTGGCGAGCACTTTCACCAGAGCGCCCACCAGCGTGGTCTTGCCCGTGCCCGCATAACCCTTCAGCACCAATGTGGCATGATCACGTTCCGTGGCCAGCAACCGTTCCAACGCATGGGCCGCCCGGCGCTGCCCCTCGGTGGGGACGTGACCGAGGGCGACGAGCAGGCGCTCGCTGAGGCCAGCGACAGCCGTGGATGACATAGGTGAATGGAAGGATCTGAGGGACCGCGGGGCGGGTGAAGTTATTTTACTTTTGGGCGCCTTTGAAAAGTCCGCGCATCCCCGATGGGAGGCGGGCAAGGCTCCCATGGAACGCGGCACTTTCTCCCACCCGAGCTACGATGCCGATCGCGAGCAGGCCTGGCACCTCAGCATCCTGAGTGGTCAGGGTGTTTCGGCGTGGGTGGTGCATGCCCTTAGCGATGGTGCACCCGTCGCATTGCATTGGGCTGAGGGTGATGAAGCGATCCTCGATGCCGGCCTGCCCACCAAACCACGGACGGTCTCTTTCGTGACGCTTCCGGAATGGAGCACCTTGGTACCTGAAGGTGCGCTCGTCCCAGGGAGCGAACCACAGCACTTGGCGCTGGTACACGGCGGCACGCCCACCGGAGCCTTGCGGGACGAGCCTGTGCCAAGCCTTGGTGCCACCTGCATCTATGTGCACGACGACCAGACCGAATGCGCCCTGCTCGATCGTTTCCCGAACGCACGACCCTTGCCTATGCAGGCGCTGATGGTGCGCGCGGCCATTGCGCGTTGCGGAGTCAAGCCACTGGTCCTAATGCACCGTGGTTACGACCGCACCGATATCGCCATCGCCTCGGAGGGCCGACTGCTACTGAGCAACTCCTACCCCACCCGTTCGGCGCACGACGTGCTCTACTTCACCTTGCTGGCTGTGGAAGGAAGCGGCCTGAAGCCTGCGCAAGTGGAGCTTCGACACAGTGGAACGCACCTGACGAGCGGTGAGCGCGATCTACTGCATCGCTTCTTCCTGAACGATGCACCGGCCGATCACGGCAGCTGGGCAGGCCTGGCCACCAGCGCAGGTGCCGACCTGGACCGCTGGCTTGGCGCGCTGGAACAGTTCCCATGCGTATCGTAGGCGGCAAGTACCGCAACCGCAGGCTGCATCCACCGCACGAGATGGAGGCGCGCCCTACGACCGATTTCGCCAAGGAAGGCCTCTTTAATGTGCTACAACACAGTGTGGCGCTTGAGGATATCCGTGTGCTCGATCTGTTCGCAGGGACCGGCAGCGTGTCCATCGAGTTCCTTTCGCGCGGCGCGGCCGAAGTGATCTCCGTGGACCAGGACCGGAAGTTGTTCGATTTCATGCAGCGCACCTCGACCGAGTTGGGCGAGCCCCACTGGCGCATGGTCAAGGGCGATGTGTTCACCTTCCTCCGCAGCCACCGCGGGCTCTACGACATTGTGTTCGCCGATCCGCCGTTCCACATGGAGGGCATCGAACGGATACCTACCTTGGTGATGGAGGCCGGGCTTCTCGGCGACCAAGGTCTATTGATCGTGGAACACCACAACAAGATGGACCTGAGCGGTGCGCCCGGGTTCCAACGCGTACGGTCCTATGGCCTGATCCAGTTCAGCTTCTTCAGCCCCGTGACAACCTCATGAGCAAACCCATCGCCGTTTTCCCGGGCACCTTCGACCCGATCACCATCGGCCATGTCTCCATTGTACGTCGCGCGGTACCGCTGTTCGAGCGCATCGTGATCGGCATTGGCGTGAACACCACGAAGAAGACCATGTTCTCCGCTGAGCAACGCGTCGCATGGATCAAGTCCGTGTTCGCGAAGGATGCGACCGTGGAGGTGATGCCCTTCGAAGGATTGACCGTCGACCTGTGCAAGCGCGTCGGCGCCACGTACATCCTGCGCGGCTTGCGCAACAGCACCGACCACGGTTACGAGCGCAGCATCGCCCTGATGAACCGCGCCATGAGCGGGGTGGAAACGATCTTCCTGCCCTCGGCACCGGAACACGCCCACATCAGCAGCACCATCGTGCGCGAGCTGATCGCCAACAAAGCGGACGTTTCGACGTTGGTCCCCATGAACCTCGGTCCCACTGGGAAATGAGAGTATCGATCGCCTTGCTGGTGCTGTGCGCCACATCCGCCCTGAAGGCCGGTGCGTTCACGTTACGCATCACCGCACCGGAGCATATGGGGCAAGTGGTGTCGCTCTACCGTTTCGACGACCTCTTCACCCTGCGCACGGTACGGCTCTCCGACGAATTGATCGGCGACGATGGCACGGCCACGCTCACGGGCGCCGCGGAAGGCACGATCAAACTACGGTTGCGCATCGGCAATGCGATCGGGGACCTCTACGCACGGTCAGGCAGCACACTGCATATCCGTTTCCCTCTGCCCGATCCCCGTGCGCCACAGAGCCTGAGCGGAACCACCCGCGTGGAACTGGAGTTCCTGGATATCGACCCGCTGGACGTCAACGCGCTCACCACCGACCTGAACGACCGCATCGACGCCTTCATCAGTGAGGACCTCGCCACGGACCAAGTGGCGGGCATGCAAGCACTCGAAGTGCAGCGGCACAACGACACGCTGAAGGTGGACAGCCTCAAGCGTCCCTCGACGCTCTTCGTGATGCCCACCTGGTCCGCCATTCGCGTGGACACCTTCGAATACAAACTGCGGCGCTTCTACCGGGATGTGAACGACCCCTGGTTCGCGCACTACCTCGAGTACAGTGTGGCTGGTTTGCGACACGGGCCGCGCGTGAACGACAAGGAATTGCATGAGCGGTATTTGAAAGGGAAGCCGGTGGTCTATGATGATCCCGAGTATGTGCGCTTCCTCCGGAGCTTCTTCTCGGAACAACTATCGGCGATCAACAGGTACCACGAGGCCGCACTGCAACGAGCCTTCTCCCTAGCGAACGTCGATAGCCTGCGCGCCCTCTTCGCCATGAGCGACTTCCTGCGCGACGATGCACGTTTGTGCGAACTGGTCATGATCGACCAGATGTATGAGCAATACAACAGTAAACTTGTGATCCGCGACGGTGCGGATAGCTTACTGGCGTTGATCGCGACGACATCGTCCTATGCCGAGCACCGCACCATCGCATCGAACATGCTCTGGGACCTCACCGCCATGCATGTCGGATACCGGTTGCCCACGTTAAGACTGGAAGATCCGCAAGGACATGATGTCGCGCTGGACAGCTTGCTGGTGGGTTCGACCTGCCTGGTGATCACCGCTGGATGGTGCACCTACTGCGAGGTGGAGATGAGCGGACTGGAAACCTTGTGGAAGGAGTACAAAGGCATCGTCCCGATCATCGCCATCAGCCTCGATCCCGAGTTGGACGACCTGAAGCACTACATCAAGGCCCACCCCGGCCAGGATTTCCAATGGCTGCACGCCGTGGGTGAACAACGCCTGCGCGAGGATCTGCGCATCCGGAGCCTGCCCGTCTTCTATCTGCTGAACGATGGTGTGCTGGCACGCTCACCCGCACCCACACCAAGCACAGGTCTTGGCGCCTTGTTCCATCAAGCCAGGGTCGAGGCGGAGAAGGGATCACGCATCAAGGTCTGGGACGAGTGACCGTTCCCCTCCAAGCTTGTATGACCGGGAGCAAAGAGGGATAGGTGTCCAGTTCCATGCCCTTCACACCAGCCTCATCCAGCCAACGCACCTCTTCGATATCCTCGTCCGCTTGCGGGGTGAGTGTCTCCTTCGCTGAACCACGCATCAAGAACCAGTGAGTGCACTTGAGGTGCTGACGCCCCTTTCGTTCGTAGGTGTGCCATGTCTCGGCCAGCGGTGAAAGAAGTTCGAGCTTCGTGAGGCCACATTCCTCCATCACTTCGCGGATCGCGGCGACCTCGATCGTCTCATCCTTCTCGACCTTCCCCTTGGGTAGATCCCACTTCCCGAGTCGTCTGATCGCCAACAGGCGACCGCTCTCGTCCACCACCACGCCACCAGCAGCGGCGACGAATTTGTAACCGGCGCGGAAGCCATCCCAAAGGTCTTCGCCCGATGCGGAGAACAACAACATACCCTGCACCTCTGGTCGCTTTACCAACACGTTCACCGCACGCGCCATCTCCGTATCGGCATCAATGCGAACGGCTATCCATCCATCCTCCAAGAGCTTATCCGGCGGGGTTCCCGCGATCACAAGGGGCTTGCCCTCGATGTAAACCGTGTACCTTCGCGCCATGTCGTCACCGCTGGATCCAGCCCTCAAAGTAGCGGAGTTCCTGCTACAGATAAAGGCTGTCAAATTAAGTCCCAAGAAACCGTTCACCTGGGCTTCGGGCTGGAAGTCGCCGATCTACTGCGACAACCGCAAAACGCTGTCGTACCCGACGGTCCGTACGTTCATCCGTCAGCAGTTCGTCCACGTCATCAACAGCGAGTTCGGCCGGCCGGATATGATCGCCGGTGTGGCCACGGGCGGTATCGCGCACGGTGCGTTGGTGGCGCACGACATGGGACTTCCCTTCATCTATGTACGCAGCGGGCAGAAGGACCATGGCATGAAGAACCAGGTGGAAGGCGACCTTACCGTGGGCCGGAGTGTTGTGGTGGTGGAGGATCTTGTAAGCACCGGTGGCAGCAGCTTGAACGCTGTGGAAGCCCTGCGCGCTGAAGGTTGTGACGTGAAGGGCATGGTCTGCATCTTCACCTACGGATTCGACGAGGCGACCAAGGCCTTCAACAAGGCGAAGGTCAAATTGCAGCCCCTCACCAACTACAGCGTACTGCTCGACCAGGCGCTGCACAGTGACTACATCACCGAGAAGGACCTGCTCTCCCTGAACGAATGGCGCAAGGACCCATCGAATTGGAACACGGCGGTGAAAGCCTAGTTGGGAAAGCTAAAAGTCGAAAGCTGAAGGCTGAAAAGCATCAGGGACTTGTTTCAGCTTTCAACTTTTAGCTTTCCCCTTTTCAAACCTCGTCCTATAAAGTTTGATCGAACCGAAAGCCCAATGACCCGTATCGAGAGCAAGGAGGTGGAGATCGCGAAACCCGCGCAGGAGTTGTACGACTTCCTCCAGGACATGAACAATTTCCAGCAACTTCTGCCGCAGGACCGCATCAGTGAATGGAAGAGCGACGGCACCTCCTGTTCGTTCAAGGTCCAGGGCGCCGCGACGATCGGCCTGCAACTGGACGGTGGAACGCCACCCGAACTGTTGAAGCTGAAAGCCACGGAACGCAGCCCGTTCCCGTTCTCGCTGGATGTGCACATGAAGGAAAACGGCGGGGTGACCACGGTCTCGCAGATCTTCGAAGCCGACCTGAACCCCTTCATCAAGATGATGGTGGAGAAGCCGTTGAAGAACCTCTTCGACCACATCGCGGACCGGATGGCCAAGATTCACGCGTGACCACCTGACCATGGCAGGCCGCCGTAACCGCGCTCGCGACGATGATGCCAAGCCTGCGAAGCTGACCAAGGCAACGCTGCGGAAGTTCCTGCGGATCTTCAGGTACCTCAACCCCTACCGCCTGGTGTTCGGCGGTGGCCTGGTGTGCCTGCTGATCACCAGCTTGCTCAGCCTCGCCTTCCCGCTGCTCATCGGCAAGTTGGTGGATGCACACGCCGCGACCGGATTCTGGGAGGCCCCGATCAATGACCTGACGAACATCGATTCCATCGCGAAACTGTTGATGCTGGTGTTCGCGGTGCAGGCCTTCTTCGGCTACCTGCGCATCTACACCTTCGGTTATGTGTCGGAGAACGCGCTGGCGAACCTCCGGCAGGATACCTACGCGCACCTGGTGCGCATGCCGATGATCTTCTTCGCTCAGCGCCGCGTGGGTGAACTCAACAGCCGCATCAGTGCCGATGTTGCGCTTTTGCAAGAAGGATTGACGACGGTGCTGGCCGAATTCCTGCGCCAATTCGTGACGATCGGTCTCGGCATCACGCTGCTCACGTTCGTTAGCGTGCAACTTACGCTCACGATGCTGGCGACACTCCCAGTGGTGGCGTTGGTCGCGGTGTTCTTCGGCCGTTTCATCCAGAAGTTGAGCAAGCAGGTGCAGGACCGCATCGCGGACACCAACGTGATCGTCGACGAGACGCTCCAGGGCATCCAGAACGTGAAGGCCTTCAGCAACGAGGGCTTTGAGGTTTCGCGTTACCGCTCCAGTGTCCTCAAAGCGCGTGACCTGGCGTTGAAGGGTGTGCGTTGGCGCGGAGCCTTCGTGTCCTTCATCATCTTCGCCATGTTCGGCGTGGTGGTCTTCATCATCTGGCGGGCAGTACACTTGCGCGATGAAGGAGCGCTGGACGTGGGTGAGATCACCTCCTTCCTCGGTCTCTCCATCATGATCGGCGCGTCGATCGCGAGCGTTCCGGAACTGATCACCACCATGCTGAAGGCGATCGGGGCGACGGAGCGATTGATGGACCTTCAGGAAGAACAACCGGAGAACATCACCTTGGATTACCAGCTTGAGCCCTTGCACTTGGAAGGTGCCATCGCGTTCGAGCATGTCGCCTTCCACTACGCCACGCGGGCCGACCTGCCCGTGCTCAAGGATGTCGACTTCCGGATCGCCCCGGGCGAACGGGTGGCGCTCGTTGGTCCTAGCGGTGCGGGAAAGAGCACGATCGCCTCGCTCGTGCTGCGTTTCTACGATCCCGTTGGTGGCCGCATCACTGTGGATGGTCGCGATGCCCGTGACTATGACCTCAGTGCCTTGCGCGACCGCATGAGCATTGTACCACAGGAAGTGTTGCTCTTCGGCGGGACCATCAAGGAGAACATCGCGTACGGAAAGCCTGGCGCCTCAGCGGCCGAGATCGAGGCGGCAGCCATGAAGGCCAACGCCCATGAGTTCATCGAGCGCTTCCCGGCTGGCTATGACACGATCGTCGGTGAGCGCGGCATCCAACTGAGCGGGGGCCAGCGCCAGCGTATCGCCATCGCACGCGCGGTGTTGAAGGACCCTGCCATCCTGATCCTCGATGAGGCCACCAGCGCATTGGACACCGCCAGCGAACGGCTTGTGCAGGACGCCCTGGACAAGTTGATGCAAGGCCGTACCAGCATCGTCATCGCGCATCGCTTAAGTACCGTGCGCAACGCGGACCGCATCATGGTGCTGGACAAAGGCACCGTGGTGAGCAGCGGAACGCACGACGAATTAATAGCGGACACGGCCGGGCTGTACCACAGTCTAAGCCGACTACAGTTGGACAACGACCGCGTGTGACCGCTCCGGCGAGCTATTGGATCACGATCAACCGTTGCGCGGATCGCCCGTTCGCTGTGGTGAGGATCACGGTCACGAGGGCTGTTGCATTTGTCGGCAGCGGGATCGACGGTTCGTTCGGTCCGATGTTCCTAACCAATAGAAGGCTTCCACGTGCATCGAACAACGCCAGTTCCCCTTGTGGATGCTCTCCGAGGTTCAGCACCCCCTCAGCCAGGTAGGGTTGGAACAACCCTGCGCTATGGCCTGCTTCCTCCACGCCGACCGCACTCTCGACCACCGTCAGACACGCGACCCCGGAATACTGGAAGTAGTCCTCAATATCCAACCGCAGATCGCCAAAGCTCCTGAACACGAACCGATGCGGATAGCTTCCTGCGAGAACATGCAGGATCGGCCCCTGTTCACCAATACCGTCACCACAACCCTGTCGGATGGTCATCGGCGGCTGATACCCGTAACAATAATTGTTCGGGTCAAGATCCACCAGGATGGAATCACCAGGCGCCAAATAGAGGGTGGCGGTCAGGCTTATCGCCGAACTAGAAGTTGGCAGCACCTGTCCCACCAAGGATAGCGCGCCGTCCATCCGCTTCAGATAGATCGAATACGGGATGAGACAGTCCTTTGCCATCAAGGCGCCCGGGTCTAGAAGAAGTGCGACCAACGCCAACAGCGGTGCGAATGATGTGGCGGCAATGTTGCGCATGGCAGCATGCGAACGAAGCCGAGCGTACGATATTGCTCTACCCGGATGTGGTCGGGCTAAACAAGCGAGGAACGCGCGGCTTACATCCGCACCTCCACTACCTTCTTCGTCGCGAAGAACTCCTCCTCGAAAACCTCGCTCAATTCGTACACGCGCACCGGCTGCTTCAACGGCAGGATCTCATCGGCCAGCTCGCCGCCCTTCAAGTAGTAAATGCCCCTCACCCCCGGCCCCTCTCCCGAGGAGAGGGGGGGGCGATCAATCAGATGTTTCGTGGCCTTGACGAACTCCGGCAGTGTGGTCACGGCGCGGCTCACGATGAAGTCGTAGCGGGCCTTGTGGTCCTCGGAGCGGACCTGTTCGGCGGTGACATTGGTGAGGCCAAGCCCCTCGATCACGCCTTTCACCGCCATGATCTTCTTGCCGATGCCGTCGATGCCATGGAAAGTGGCGCGTGGGAACATGATCGCCAGCGGGATCAACGGGAAACCACCACCCGTGCCCACATCGACCACGCGGGTACCGTTCTTGAACTCGATCACCTTGGCGATGCCGAGCGAGTGCAGGATGTGGCGCTCGTACAGATGCTCGAAATCCTTACGCGAGACCAGGTTCACGCGTTCGTTCCATTCGGCATAGACCTCGCCCAGCTGTGCGAAACACAAGCGCTGCTCCGACGTGAGTTCGGGGAAGTACTTGAGAAGGAGATCCAGTCCGTTCATCGTGACCGGCCTGAGTGAGATGCCGGATAGCCCGGGGCGGGCTTCCGGCATGACGGAAAATAAACTTCCGGCATGACGTGACAAACGGATCAGATCGCGTCGCGGCTTCCCTGCATCAGGTTGAGCAGGAACTCACGTGCGCGGAAGAGCTGGGCCTTCACGGTGCCGAGCGGCAGGTCGAGCTCCTGGGCGATCTCCTCGTAGCTGTACTCCTTGTAGTACCGCAACTCCACAAGGGTCTTGTAGCGGGGCTTGAGCTTGTCCACCACCTCGCGCATGATCGCGTTCTTCTGCTCGCGAATGGCGATATCGGAGGGATCGAGACCATGGCCCTTCAGCTCGATGGTCATCTCATCACCATCGTCCGTGCCGATGGGGTTATCGATGGAGAAGGTTTTCTTCTTCTGCTTGCGGATCCAGTCGATGCAGTTGTTCGAGGCGATCTTGAAGAGCCAGGTGCTGAACGCGTAGTTCGGCGTGTATTGCTTCAGCCGGTGGAACGCCTTGCCGAAGGCCTCGATGGTCAGGTCCTCCGCATCGTCCTTGTTGTTGATCATCTTCAACAACATGAAGTAGATCGAGTCGCGGTAGCGGCTCATCAGTTCGGCGTAGGCCTTCTGATCGGCCTTGTCCACGGCACGGCGCACGAGCAGGTAGTCGTACCGCGCTTTCTCGCTGAGGTTCTCGTTCACTTCCATCGCTTGGGCTTGACCAGGACCGCGCTCGCGTAGAGCAGGGGATCCAAAAGTAGGAACAACCATTCCAAGGGTATCGCGAACCACACAAGGCCCCCTGCACGCAGGCGGCGCATCGCGGCTACGGTGATCGGCATCAACACGGCCAGTTCGACGCCAACGCCGACCGCCACACCCCGCCAGTGCGCCTTCACAGCCAGCCAGATGAGCGCCGCCCAGAAGAGCGTGCGCGCCAACGGCAACAGCGTGAGCAGTACCTGGTGGCCGAAGCGATAATGCGCAGCGGTGGTGTAATGCCTGCGCTTGCGGCGGATCCAGGTGGCGAGGTCCGGCGTGGGTCGTGTGGTCATGAACGAGCGCGGATCGGCGACGGCCGTGGTGTTATTGGCCCGCGCCACTTCATTGATCAGCAGGTCGTCGTCGCCGCTCATCAGGTGGTTGTGCCTCCTGGATCCCTTCGCGCTGAAGAACACCTCGGTGGCATACCCCAGGTTACGGCCCACACCCATGTACGGGAAGCCGGCGAGGGCGAAGCCCATGTATTGCATGGCCTTCATGGTGCCGTCGTACCGTTCGAGCACGTTCGCAGCGCCGCTCTGCACGGCGTAAGGGCTGTGCCCAATCACGATCTTCTTCCCGGTGCGGAAACCGGCGGCCATGGTGCTGATCCACTCGTTGCCATCGGGCACACAGTCCGCATCGGTGAGGAGCACATGCGGATATTTCGCCGCGCGAACGCCAACGCCCAAGGCGATCTTCTTCCCGTAGTTGAACTTCTCATCGGCCTGGATGTTCACCGGGCGCAGGCGCGGATAGTTGGGCTTCATCCATTGCAGGATCTCCCAGGTATCGTCCTCCGAACGGTCGTTCACCACCACGACTTCGAACTCCTTGTGGTCCTGCTGCATGAGCAACGGGATGATCTCCTCCAGGATACGGGCCTCGCTACGCGCGCAGATCACCACGCTCACCGGCAGGTCACGGTCCGCCTCGACCCTGGGTTTGCGGAAAGCGAGCCGTCCGAACATCACCAGATGGAAGAACAGCAACACAACGAGCGCTGCTACAAGGACAATGAACGCGATGGACCACATGAGTGCACGCACCGGGGCGGCCCGGTACTGCTGGCGAAGCTATCCGGCACCGATCGGGCACACCGGGCCGCGCCACACCAGTTATGAACATACCCGGGGTGGATGTCGCGGACCCGCGTCCCGTCTACCTTTGCCTCCCATCGATCCATGCGGTTCAACCTTCTTTCCAACGACCCGGCGTCGCACGCACGCGCTGGCGAACTGCATACGGATCACGGCACCATCCCCACCCCGGTGTTCATGCCGGTGGGTACGCTGGGGGCGGTGAAGGCGGTCCATCCCCGTGAGCTGCGCAATGACCTGAACGCACCGATCATGCTCAGCAACACCTACCACCTCTACTTGAGGCCTGGGGTGAGCATATTGGAGAAAGCGGGAGGGCTCCACAAGTTCAATACGTGGGACCGCCCCATCCTCACGGACAGTGGTGGTTTCCAAGTCCACTCGCTCAGCGACATCCGGAAGATCACCGAGGAAGGAGTGCGGTTCAGCAGCCACATCGACGGCAGCAAACACCTGTTCACACCGGAAAGCGTGATGGACCTGCAGCGCAGCATCGGGGCCGACATCATGATGGCCTTCGATGAGTGCACACCCTGGCCCTGTGAACTGGCCTACGCCGAGAAGAGCATGCACATGACGCACCGCTGGCTGGACCGATGCATTGCACGATTCAACGGGACGGAACCCAAGTACGGTCATGAGCAGACGCTGTTCCCGATCGTGCAAGGCAGCACCTTCCCTGAGCTTCGTAAACGATCGGCGGAATACATCGCCAACACGGGCATGCCGGGCAACGCGATCGGTGGCTTGAGCGTGGGTGAGCCCGAGGAGGAGATGTACGCCATGGCCGAACTCTGCTGCGACATCCTGCCCAAGGACAAGCCCCGCTACCTGATGGGGGTCGGCACACCATGGAACCTGCTGGAGAACATGGCACGCGGGATCGACATGTTCGACTGCGTGATGCCAACGCGCAACGGACGCAACGGCATGCTCTTCACCCTTGATGGTGTGGTGAACATCAAGAACCTGCAATGGGCCAATGACCACTCGCCCCTGGACCCCAACGGGCACAGCTGGGTGGATACCGCCTACAGCCGGGCATTCGTGAGGCATTTGTTCCAAAGCGGCGAGATGCTGGGACAACAGATCGCGAGCCTGCACAACCTCGGCTTCTACCTTGCGTTGATGAACGAGGCCCGCACCAAGATCATGGACGGAACGTTCACATCGTGGAAGAACGCACTGCTTCCGAACTTGAAAACGCGCTTGTAACTGTTCACGGTCCTCCTGATAGAACCGACACGTGCTCAAGACCCTCGATCGCTATATCATCGCGCGGTTCCTCGGGACCTTCTTCTTCATCCTCATCACCATCATGCTCGTGGCGGTGGTCTTCGACCTGAGCGAGAAGACCGGCGATTTCGCGACGATGAAAGCGACCTGGCACGAGATCGTGCTGGACTACTATGTCAACTTCCTCATCTTCTACGCGAACCTCTTCAGCGGACTGCTGATCTTCCTCGCGGTCCTGCTCTTCACCAGCCGGCTCGCCCACCGTACCGAGATCGTTGCGATGCTCAGCAGCGGGGTGAGTTTCCCGCGCATCATGCGGCCCTATTTCATCGCAGCCACCTTCCTCGCCCTCATCTCCCTGGTGGTGAACCACAAGGTGCTCCCCGGTGCCAACAAGGTGCGGCTCGCCTTCGAGGAGCAGTATATCCGTGCGACCTTCTTCGTCGATGCGAAACACATCCACCGTGAGATCTCACCGGGCACCATCGCCTATTTCGAGTCCTTCGATGCCGGGAAGAAGATGGGCTACCGGTTCAGCCTGGAGCATTGGAACGATGGCGTGCTGACCCGCAAACTCAACGCCGACCGGGCGCAATTCGACAGCGTGAGTGGCAAGTGGCGCGTGAACGATTTCATGCTGCGCATCCTGGACGGTGAACAGGAACGCGTGGTGCGCGGCCAGGAGATCGATACGTTGATCCCCTTGAAACCGTCGGACCTGGGCCAGCGCTGGGAAACGGCCATGGCCATGGAGAGCCAGGAACTCGATGATTACATCAAGGCGAAACAGGCGCAGGGCGATGGCACCGTGACCTCCTACCTGGTCGAGAAACACCAGCGCACCTCCTACCCCTTCGCCACCTATGTGTTCACGCTCATCGGGGTGAGCATCGCGAGCCGCAAGGTGCGCGGCGGCACCGGACTGCATCTTGCGCTGGGCGTGCTGCTGGTGCTCATCTATGTGTTCGCGATGAAGCTGACCACCGTGGCGGCCACCAACGCAGGGCTCGATCCGCTCATAGCCGTGTGGATCCCGAACGTGCTCTTCGGGTTGGTGGGCATCTGGATCTACCGACGGGCACCGAAGTAGGGGCGAATGTGGCAACACCGAATCGTTTGCCTTGTACCTTGTGTATCTAATGAAAAGTTTCTTTCCAGTTCTACTAACCGCCTTCCTCTCGTTGCGCTTCGTAGCAATGCCGGGCGGGGTATTCGCCCAGAACCCCGGCAGCCTCGATCACTCCTTTGACCCCGGTTGGGGGACGAACGATCATGTCAGTACGACCGCTATCCAGAGCGATGGGAAGATCGTGATCGGGGGAAATTTCACCTCCTACAACGGAACGCCAAGGAACCGCATCGCCCGCCTGAATGACGACGGCAGCCTGGACGCGACCTTCGACCCCGGCCCGGGGGCGAACGATTATGTCAGTACGACCGCCATCCAGAGCGACGGGAGGATCGTGATCGTGGGCAATTTCACGTCCTACAACGGAACGCCAAGGAACCACATCACCCGCCTGAATGCGGACGGCAGCGTGGACGCGACCTTCGACCCCGGTGTGGGAACGGATGGTGAATACCCACCAATCTATTCGACCGCCATCCAGAGCGATGGAAGGATCGTCATTGGGGGCGATTTCACTTCCTACAACGGAACGCCAAGGAACCGCATCGCCCGCCTTAATGCCGACGGCAGCCTGGACGCGACCTTCGACCCCGGTGCGGGGGCTAGCAGTAGTGTCTTCATGACCACGATCCAGAGCGATGGGAGGATCTTGATCGTGGGCGATTTCGGCTACTACAACGGAACCCCAAGGCACCAATTAGCTCGCCTGAATACCGACGGCAGTTTGGACGTAACCTTCGACCCCGGTGCGGGGCCGGACTATATCGTCACTAGAGCCGCCATCAAGAGCGATGGTAGGATCATTATCGGGGGCCATTTCACTGCCTACAATGGAACGCCAATGAATAGCATCGCCGGCCTGAATGTCGACGGCAGTTTGGACGTGACCTTTGACCCCGGTGCGGGGGCGAACCAACGTGTCTCGACAATAGCTATCCAGAGCGATGGGAGGATCGTCATCGGGGGCTACTTCACTTCCTTTAATGGTACGTCAAGGTACCGCATCGCCCGCCTGAATGCCGACGGCAGCCTGGACGCCACCTTCGATCCCGGTGTCGGGGTGGTAGGTGTGGAAAATTGTTATGTAGCCACAAGCGCGATCGAGAGTGATGGGAAAATCATCATCGGAGGCCGGTTCTCTACCTATGATGGAACGCCAAGAAATAACATCGCCCGCCTTCATGGGGATGGCATCCTGGGCATAGGCAGTATGGCCCCTACAGGGTTCTCGATCTTCCCCAACCCTGCGTCCTCTTCCGTCACCATCGTCATGCCTAAGCAAGGGCGCACCGATCTGGTGCTGCGCAATGCGTTGGGGCAGGAAGTGCTGCGTAATACCGTGGGCCTTGGCCGCAATGAAGTGCCGCTGAGCGGGCTTGCCCCGGGCCTGTATGCCGCGCAGGTGGGCGCATACGCCGCCCAGCGGCTCGTGGTGGAGTGATGAACTCCGAAGACGTCGGATGAAGGAATTTGTACATAGCCTGTTCCGGGGCAACTGGATCAGCACATTGATCATCGTGGTGTTCGCGTGGAACGCGTTGCACCAGGTGGATCGCTTAGGGCGTTGGCGCGCGTCGGACGTGCTGGGCTGGGATGTGGAGTCCTATTACCACTACCTCCCCGCGACGTTCATCCACGGCGATCCCTTCGACTTGTCCTATGTCGCTGCATTGGACAGCCTTTTGCACCCGGACGGCAGCCACTCCCGCTTCGGCATCCAGACGCACCCGACCACGCACCGCGATGTGATCAAGTTCTCCTGCGGCACGGCACTGTTCGAGCTTCCCTTCTTCCTCGTCGCGCATGCCTTCACCCTGGCGACCGATCCGCAACACGCCGATGGCTATTCGCCCCCTTACCAGTTGGCGGTGTGCCTGTCCACGGTATTGTTCGTCACCTGGGGCCTCTTCCTGTTGCGCGGCTTCCTGCTCAGGCATGTTCCCGATCGCGATGCTTCGGTCGCCCTATTCGCCATCGCGCTCGGCACGAACCTCTTCTTCTACGCATCGAATACCTGCGGCATGAGCCATGGGTATCTCTTCTTCCTCTTCGCAGCGATACTCTACCTCACCGACAAATGGCACCGTGCGCCACGTGCATGCACAGCCGCCTGGCTCGGGGTCTCGCTGGGGCTCACGCTGCTTGTCCGGCCTGTGGATGCGCTGGTCGTGGTGGTGCCGCTGCTGTGGAGGCACAACGCGAACGGAAAATGGACTTCGACCATCACACTGCTCCGCACGCGGCCCAGGGACCTTCTTGTCGCTACGGGGTGTGCGCTCGTGGTGTGCGTACCGCAACTGATCTACTGGAAACTCGCCACCGGCGATATCCTGTTCTACTCCTACCAGGAGGAAGGCTTCGACTTCTCCTCACCGCACATCATCGAAGGACTCTTCAGCTACAAGAAAGGCTGGCTGGTGTACAGCCCGCTCGTAGCGCTCGGCCTGCTCGGTTTGCTGGTCATGCTCTTCGATCGCCGGTCGCGGCCGTATGCCCTGCCGGTCATCGTTTTCCTTCCCCTCATGTGCTACGTGGTGTTCTCCTGGCACCTCTGGTGGTACGGTGGCAGCTTTGGTTGCCGACCCATGATCTCCGCCCTGGCCCTGCTCGCCCTACCCATCGCACTGCTCAGCGCTTCGGCGTTCAAAAAGCACTGGGCCCTGGGGGCTGCGCTGGTGCTCGTGGTGGTGTGTGGCGTGCGGCTGAACCTCTTCCAGCAACGGCAATATGAGCAGAACATCATCCATTGGGAAGCGATGACCCGCGAGCGGTATTGGGAGGTATTCGGTGTGGATAGCTGGGACCACCTGACCCCGTTCCCCTGAACGTTCCACCCCGATCCTTCATCGGGATATTGCGATGATCACATTTCATCGTAATATTGCGATCATACGATCATCATGGGACTCATCAAGGACCACCTCTTCACCGCCGAACAGAACCGTATGGCCGCCATGGCCAAGGTGCTGGGGCATCCTGCACGCATTGCCATCCTGCAATACCTGATCAAGCAGGGCAGTTGTGTGAACGGCTCGCTCGTGGACGAACTGGGCCTGGCACAGGCCACCATCAGCCAGCACCTGTGGGAGCTGAAGAACGCGGGCCTCATCCAGGGGACCATCGAGGGCACAAGCATCTGCTACTGCATCGACCCCAAAGGCTGGAAGGCCCTCACCAAGGACATGAACAAACTGCTGACCACGGTGAGCGACAACTGCTGCTGATATACATGTACGGGCCGATGATCATCGGCCCCAACCCATACTAAAATGACAAGCCCCAACGAGTACGGGTCGAGGATCATCGACCCCAACCAAACGAAGGACATGGTGCGGCGCAAGTACGCCGAGATCGCCAGCCAGGATAAGGCCACCAACACGAGCAGCTGCTGCGGCTCCGGTGGGTGCAGCACCGAGGTGTATAACATCATGAGCGACGACTACACGAAGCTCGAAGGGTACAACCCCGACGCGGACCTCGGCCTTGGCTGCGGGCTGCCCACGCAGTTCGCCGGCATCAAGCCAGGCGATACGGTGCTGGACCTCGGCTCCGGTGCCGGTAACGATTGCTTCGTGGCCCGTGCGGAAACCGGAGAGGACGGCCGCGTGATCGGCGTGGACTTCACGCCGGAGATGGTCGCCAAGGCGAAGGAGAACGCGAAGAAATTGGGCTACCAGAACGTCGAGTTCCGCCAGGGGGATATCGAAGCGTTGCCGCTCACCAGCAACGTTGTTGACGTGGTCGTGAGCAACTGCGTGCTGAACCTGGTCCCCGATAAGCGCAAAGCCTTCAGCGAGGTCCTGCGCGTGTTGAGACCCGGCGGCCACTTCAGCATCAGCGATGTCGTGTTGCGCGGGGAGATACCTGCGCGACTGAAGGAAAGCGCCGAGATGTACGCCGGTTGCGTGAGCGGTGCGCTTCAGGAAAGCGAATACCTCGGCATCGTCCACGACCTCGGCTTCGAGAACGTGACCATCCAAAAGCGCAAACCGATCATCGTGCCTGACGACATTCTCTCCAAGTACATCAGCGTCGAGGAGATCGCCGTGTACAAGGCCAGCGGTGCAGGAACGTTCAGTATCACGGTGTCGGCGCACAAGAAAGGGGCTGCGCTGGGCGAGATCGCTTCGGCCGGTCTTAGCGCTCAACCCGGCGCACGCGGCCTCGCGATGACAACTCCCTGCTGCGCGCCGAACGCCGAAGGCACCGAAAAAGTGAAGCTCGCAACGGGCGAAACCTGTGGTTGCGGGATCAACAGTACCTGCTGCTGACCATCACATCGACATGACACAAGCCACTCCGCACTTCGATGCCAAAGAGCATTGGGAGAACATCTACGGCAAAAAGTCCTCGCAGGAGGTGAGTTGGTACCAAGCCATGCCCAAGATCTCGCTGGATCTCTTGGACGAATACCGTGTACCCAGGACAGCCCGTATCATCGATGTAGGCGGTGGGGACAGTTTGCTGGTGGACCATCTGCTGGAGCGAGGCCATACCGATGTCACCGTACTTGACATCAGCGGAACCGCGTTGGAGAAAGCGAAGGCCCGCTTGGGCGATCGCGCTCATAACGTCCATTGGATCGAAGGCGATGCGACCACTTTCACCGCCGCAGAACCCTTCGATGTGTGGCACGATCGCGCCGTCTTCCACTTCCTCACGGATGCGGCCGATGCCGAGCACTACCTCCAACGCGTCTCCGAGTTGCTCAGGCCCGGAGGTTTGATGATCCTGGCCACGTTCAGCGAACAGGGCCCCGAACGTTGCAGCGGCATTCCGGTGAAGCGCTACAGCGAACAGCAAATGACCGAGCGCCTTCAGCGCATCTGCGACCGCATCAAATGCTTCGCCGTGGACCACGTGACGCCTTTCGACACCGTGCAGAACTTCCTTTTCTGCGCTTTCCGCAAGAAGCCATGATCCGCATCCTCGTCCTCTGCACCGGCAACAGTTGTCGCAGCCAGCTGGCCCACGGCTACCTCCAACACTATACGGGCAACCGCGCGGAAATACTCAGCGCGGGTGTGGAGACCCACGGTGTGAACCCGCGCGCCATCGCTGTGATGAAGGAGGACGGCATCGACATCGCGCACCACACCTCGAACAACGTGACGGAATATGCGGACATCGCCTTCGACCACGTGATCACTGTTTGCGATAGTGCGCGCGAACGGTGCCCTTGGTTCCCCAGCACGGCGCAAAAGCACCATCACAACTTCACGGACCCGGCGAAGGCCACCGGTAGCGATGAGGAGGTGATGAACGCCTTCCGAACGGTGCGCAAGGAGATCAAGGACTACTGCCGCGACTTCGTGGAACGCCACGTGCTGGTCCTATGAAGAAGCGCCTCTCCTTCCTGGACCGTTTCCTTACGCTCTGGATCTTCGCGGCCATGGCCGTGGGCGTGGGCATCGGCTACTTCGCACCCAGTGTCACGGCATCCATCAACGACGCGTCCAGTGGCACCACCAACATCCCGCTCGCCATCGGCCTCATCCTGATGATGATCCCGCCATTGGCCAAGGTGAACTACGCCACCCTCGGCAGCGTGCTGAAGCATCCGCGCGTGCTGGGCACCGGCCTGTTCATGAGCTGGGTTGTAGGGCCGGCCTTGATGTTCGGTCTCGCACTGCTCTTCCTGCGCACCATGCCCGAGTACTTCTCGGGTGTTATGCTCATCGCCCTGGCGCCGTGCATCGCCATGGTGCTCGTGTGGAACGACCTGGCCCAAGGCGACCGCGAACTTGCCGCCGGACTGGTCGCGCTGAACAGCATCCTGCAGATCCTCTTCTACAGCAGTTATGCGTGGCTGTACATCACTGTGCTCCCGCCGCTGTTCGGTGTTGAAGGATATACCGTGGACGTGAGCATCGGGGAGATCACGCGCACGGTGCTCATCTACCTGGGCATCCCATTCGCCGTTGGCTTTCTCCTGCGTTTCGTCTTGGCCCGCTGGAAGGGCGAGGACTGGTACATGCAGCGCTTCATCCCTGCGATCGCACCCATCACGCTCATCGCCCTGCTCTTCACCATCGTGGTGATGTTCAGCCTCAAGGGCCGCATGATCGTGGACATCCCCATCGATGTGTTGCGGGTGGCCTTGCCGCTCACGCTCTTCTTCCTGCTCATGTTCTTCGGCACCTTCTTCCTCGTGAAGCGCTTGGGCGGCACCTACAAAGAGACCACCACGCTCGCCTTCACGGCCGGCAGCAACAACTTCGAGCTCGGCATCGCCGTGGCCATCGCGGTGTTCGGCTTGAACTCCGGCCAGGCATTCGCGGCGGTGGTGGGTCCGCTGATCGAAGTGCCGGTGCTGATCAGCCTGGTGAATTTCGCCTTGAAGCGGGTGGTGCGGTTCAACAGATGAACAGCGCACGACCTTCACGCTCTTGATCGTCAACGTCTTCGTGGGCGGCATGGTGGGGATCGAACGCACGGTGGTTACTCTTGGGCATGGGTTTCTCGAAATGGAACGAAGAGCCATGAACTGACAAACGCGGGGAAGTTGGTTCGCCACCTCTCCCCGAGTCATTTCAAGGTCCATCCAGCCAGCGATCCACCTGTCATACTGCTAGGACAAGCGCGGTTTCCTGCATGCCCTGGGCTAGCGCTGGGCAACTTGATGATACATGCCGTCAACGCAAGGCGAACAGGAGGGGGTAGCGAGGGCACATGGCAACTGATCGCCGCCCCCTGGCATCTTTGCGATGCAACGGGCAAGATCGCTCATCAAGCTCGCAGAGAGGTGTAGTGGGGTATCGCACGCGCCCAATAGCGCCCGGGGTCAGATGACCTAGCTCAATAGCGCGACAGCTTGCACCTGTGGGATCACATTTCTTTTGAAATGCGATGGGGTTGAACCGGTGGTCTTCTTGAACTGACTGGAGAGATGCGCAACACTGCTATAGCGGAGCTTCCAGGCGATCTCGGTCAGCGTGAACTCGTTCAGCAGGAGGAGTTCCTTTGCGCGCGAGATCTTATGCTCGATGATGAAGTGCTCCACGGTGTAACCATGCACGTGGGCGAAGAGGTTGGCCAGGTAGGTGTAATTGTGGTGCAGCTTTTCGCTCAGGTGAACGGACAGTTTGATCCTGGGCAGGTCATCGGATCGATAGATCATTTCCAGGATGATCAGTTTCATCTGGTCGAGGAGGACGCAGCGTTTCTCGCCTTTCAGGACGATCTCATAGTTGCGCAGCGCGTTGGACAGGATGGTGTACTTCACATCGGGGCCGATGCCTTCGATATCGGCCTCTTCCAGTTCCGCAATGGTGTAGCTCAGGCCTATTTTCTCAAGTTCCGCCAGCACCAGCATTTTGCAGCGAAGGCTCGCCATGTTCCGTATGAAGACTTTCATGCCGTTGATCAGAGGTCATAAACGTTCTCCTGGCGAGTTGGGCCTCCTGCTTCTGCGGTTCCTCTACCTCCAGAACAGGGAGATCCGTGCCAGGAATGCCCGGATCATCAATGCCTTACGGGCCCGGGATATACCGTGCCCGTGCGCTCACTTCCGCGGTCAGGGTGGGCAAGTCCTTCCCGTTAAGTGGCAACCATGTGCCCAACCATTGGGCAGGCCGCACAACGAATTTGAAGGCTCGATGCAACGCCAGGTAAGCAACAGGATCTTCCTTGCGGTGATCCGATCGCCGCTCATGATCTTAGGTATACTACCGTCAGAAGGGCACCGGCGTTCAACTCGGCATTGTGCGGAAGAGGGACCTTGCTTCCAGTGGGGCTATAAGCCTCGATCACCATGCGGATCCATTTCAAGCTCTGGAATTCGATGATAGCCTTTTGATGGAACGGATCGGACCATAAGAACGCGGAGCACTCATTCAGGATGATCCCGAATGAGTGCTCCTTGCGTTCAGAACAGCTACCGATCCGTCAACGTTGGATCAGCAGTTCGTACACCCTGCTTTCTGCACCCGATCCGGCATGCAGGAAGTATACTCCGCTGGCTTCATTCTCCATGTGGAGCAAGGTTGTTTGTGATCCGGCCAAGCGCGTAGGGGCGACCACAAGCTTGCCCAGCGCATCAAAGACCCTGATGTCGACCGGACCCTGGTTCACTCCCGATGGAACCAATTGGAACACGCCGTTGGACGGATTGGGCAGAACGGTTAACCAACTGTTGCCGTTCACGTCATTGATACCGGTGATGAACGATACGGTGATGCATGACTTCGGACCTACGCAGTCCCCGAACAGCGCTTGGACACAGAGCAGGTCCGTACTGTTCGTACCGTCCGTGATCACGTTGATCGCCAACCCGGTCGCATCGCCGGTCCATCCTTCAGGCAGGGTCCATTCATAGGAGGTAGCCCCGATGACCGGATCGATGGAATAGCTCGCACCCGCGTTCGTTCCGACAGCTATCGGCCCAGTTATAGCACCAGGAGTGCCCGTCGCTGTGACGCTGACCGATATGATGCAGTCGCTGATGCATCCGTTCGCACTGGTCACTGTCAGGGTATACGTGCCTGCCTCGGTCACATCGATGCACTCGGTTGTCTCGCCCGTGCTCCACAGGTATCCGAACGCGCCTGGAGGACCACACAGTTTGTTGGATGTGCCCTCACAGAAGGTGGTATTTCCGGTGATGATGCAATCCGGTCCCGGGGAAACTGTAACGGGGATGCTGCATGTGCTGCTGCAACCGTTTTCATTTGTCACGGTCACAGAGTAGGTTCCTCCAACGGTGATGTTGATGCACGCGCTTGTTTCGCCCGTGCTCCAGAGATAGGTGTACCCACCGAACGGAGCGCATAGCATGGTCGCGTTCTCGATGCAGCTCAGTGCAACTCCTATCGTGCACACCGGCAGCGGTGTTGCGGTGACCGTGATGCTGCACGTGCTGCTGCAGCCTTCGGCGTTGGTCACCGTCAAGGTGTAGGTACCGCTCACCGTCACGTCGATGCACTCGGTGGTCTCGCCCGTGCTCCACTCGTAGCTGGCAGCGCCCGGTGTTCCGCAGAGCTTGTTCAGCGTGCCCACGCAGAAGGTGTCGTCACCCAGGATGGTGCACACCGGCAGTGGTGTTGCGGTGACCGTGATGCTGCACGTGCTGCTGCAGCCTTCGG
>JBDTNF010000125.1:0-17617 GCA_039933875.1 Flavobacteriales bacterium
ACATGGATGCCAACAGCCTCGAAGGCACCGTCTTCACCGGCCGCGTGGCGCATGGGTACTACATCCTGTCAAGAGCTGCTGGGTTGTTCGTTGATCCGCCGAAGGGGCCCGTCCTTTTGAACTATGGTATTGATGAAGCCAGATTCACGAAGCCGG
Organism: Flavobacteriales bacterium; assembly: GCA_039933875.1. Lineage (GTDB taxonomy): Bacteria > Bacteroidota > Bacteroidia > Flavobacteriales_F > PHOS-HE28 > PHOS-HE28. The sequence continues at coordinate 157 of JBDTNF010000125.1, forward strand.
TCTACCCTGGGATGACCATTCAGGTCAGGTTCACGGTGAAGGAGAAAGTCGATCAGGAGAAACGGGATGATGCGGATGTTGCCAAGGGCATTGTGAAGTTCCTCGTTGATGTCTTTGATGAGACGGGAGAGACCGTTGCCATTGCGACCATCCTTACGATGGTCAAGAAGTTGAATCAGAACTGATCATACCGTGTTGCGTGCGCTGCTACTCCTTTTTGCGACGAGCTTGCTTCTCGGGGCCAAGCCATCAGCGACGCCCGCGGTTGATGAGGCGGAGGCCCTCAAGGCCTTCGCCTATTTGAACGAGATCCGCGCACAGCCCACCAGATACTGCCAGCAGTTGAAGTTCAGCCCGGTTCAGGTAGTTCGTCGGCAGGCCCTGATCTGGAACGATACGCTTGCACGTGTTGCGGAACGAAAGGCCATGGACATGGCCCAGCGCAACTACTTCGCCCATGTGGATCCGGACGGGTTCGGGATCAACCACTACCTTGACAAGGCCTCATACCAACTCGATTCATGGTGGCTGCGGGACCCGAGGGAGAACAACTTCGAATCATTGCAGGCAGGTTGTGGCGATGGCAAGCAGGCCATCGAATGCCTGATTATCGACTATGGGGTCCCAACTAAAGGTCATCGAACCCATCTGCTTGGTGTCGGCGACTGGAATGCGTCACTCGTTGATGTCGGGATTGGCTTTGTTAGAAGCGATAGCACCACAAAGTATCCCACCTATACCTGTGTCATCATCGCAAAACACAAGTGAACAAGTCTGACCTCTTCGTGAATCCGCCGAAAGGACCGGTGCTGCTCAACTACGGCATCGACGAGGCGCGCGCGCAAGTTGAGCGGCAGCGAAATCCCGCCCAAGCGGGACCGGTGTATCCGGGCATGACGATCCAAGTGCGCTTCACCGTGAAGGCGTCTTCGTCCCGATCTTTCGGGAAGAAAGTGGATCAGGAGAAGCGGGATGAGAACGATGTAGCGAAGGGCATAGTTAAATTCCTTGTCGACGTCTTTGACGAAACGGGAGAGACCGTCGCCATTGCTACCATCTTGACCATGGTTAAAAAGCTGGACCAAGCATGACGTCGACCACCCTGATCTCTGTCACTGCGAGCGTAGCGAAGCAGGTGAAGTTCCTCGTTGATGTGTTCGATGAGACCGGGGAGACGGTGGCGATAGCCACTATTCTCACCATGGTCAAGAAGCTTGACCAGAACTAGAGCATGACTATCTTGCGATCACGGAAGGTGGATCAGAGTATGTAGGTCTGTTGGGCGTTCCGGCTCGAAGACTCGCCGTCGGGCCACTCGCTCGTAGTCCTCGCCACCCTCGTTCCTCGGGCGGCTGTGGGCTACCCGCTTCTGTCCCTAACGCGAAGCACGCGCAAGGCTCGCAGCACAGACATCTTTGCTCAGAACATCGCGCTCTGCCGAGTACTTCACATCACTGCCAAGACCATCTTCAGATGCTTCTTTCTTTTCTGTGTCAGGCTGAAGAACTTGTAATGGAACAGAACGTGACGGCTGATCTCCTCGTCGTCGACTTTCTTTCCAGAGGAGGCAAGAAACCGCTGGATGACTTTGATCAGTTCCGATGGTGGTACCTCAGTCAGGTCCCTTTTCCCAGCCGGCCGCTCCTTCACAGGATGGCTACCAGCGCGACGAAGCACGACACCTTCATTTGATCCATCGCCAAGTTCATCCACTTGCTCAAACTCTCCTGAACGAAGCAGGGCTGATAGGGCTTTGTTGATCGCGGCCCGCGTCGTGGTGCCAACGCGCTGTAAGTATGGAGAACCCTGTGCATACAGGCTGTAAACGGACGCACGGGTCAATGGGCCATCGCGGGTCACAATATCCCGAAGAGCAGCCTTCACTTGCGCTGCTGGTGCTTCACGAGGATCAGGAAACGCCAAGCTGGAATCGTACCCGCTAAATGGGTCATCAGGAGAAGCGACCTGCCCATTGGGTTCCTCAGTGTGATCGAATCCATTCCCGTTTCCTTCAGCTTCTGGTTGTGGCTCCTCGTTGAACTCCTCCTGTTCTGGCTCTTGTTCGGACTCATCGTGAACGGGTCTTATGCCCAGATCCGAGCAGGCCTTCACGATCTCCGCAATGCACTTACCTCTATCGTAACCCCATGCTGAACCGCGAATCCTGACAAACACCCAACCCGCGCGTTCGAGCTGAGATTGGCGATAATCATCAGCGTCTCTTTGCTCTGGTCCATGAACCTCGTCTCCATCACACTCAACTGCGAGCATCTCCGAGCCTCTTCCTTCAATGACGAGGTCAATCCACCAACGTGCAACATGATACTGCGGCCGCACGCGGTAATTTCGATTGAGAAGTTCAATGGCGACCTCGACCTCAAACCAACTACCGAAAGGACGCGGCTGTAGGCCATGTATATGCTGGGGATTATCCGCCAATGCCTTGATTAGCTCGTCCCGCCTGTGCAACATGTCTTCCGGCAAGCGCTCACCTGGACTTCTGAAATAGCCGATAAGCTTTCTCCGGAGGCAATTCGGTCCGAGATCAGTCGTACCAATACTGTGGAACAACCAGACTTGGTCGCGGGCACGACTCATTGCCACATTGTAACGTCTTTGCCATGAGAGCGTTGTCAAGGACTGCGATTGCCGGTTCGATGCCATCACCATGGATAGGAACATGACATCGCGTTGATCACCTTGAAACGTTGCAGAGACACCGCACCTAATCTTTCGTTCTTGACGTTCGCCCGGCTCAATAGCTTTGGACAACATTTCATCAATGAGTTCAGCTTGTGCATGCCCTTGCAGAGTGATCACTCCGAAGGTCTTGCCAGCGTAGGCGACGAATCGCAGTTGCAAGGGGGCTAGGCTGTCAGGCGTGACCTGTCTCAGCGGCACAAGCGGCGCATCCGAATAACACAAGTCGTTGCTGAACCGGATGATATCGGGAACACAACGGAAGTGTTCGCGTAGCGGAACCATATTACCAAAAGCTCGATTGGCATGATCAAATAGGCTCATGTCAGCATGGTAGAGGTCCTTGAACGCGAATTCGTTCAAATGCTCTCGAATCAGCCGCATCATGTCATCATGCTTGACACCAACGGCTTCGGGACTGTTTTGCATGTTATCTCCGACCACTATAATCCGCTTGCCCAAAGCCATCAGCGCTAACCCTTCCAGACCAGCTTGGGAGGCTTCATCAACGATTATCGTGTCGAAGAGACCCGCCTTAGCCTCGATGGTTGACCAGACCGCATGAAGCGGCATTACCCAAGCGGGCATCTTAGGAACACAGCGATTCCAATATTCTCGTTCAACTCGTCGCCAATGAGGAGATGTCGGATTCCTTCCAGTACCCAAGTGCTGATGAGCTCCTCGCCAGCCATTCAGGGCAGAAATGGTCACATCATCCAAACGACTCAGAAACGACGACCATGCCATCAAGCCCGATAGCTCCTCAGTCTTCGCTTGGATCTTGTCTTCAAGCAAACGATGCCTGTATGCCGCTTGCGTATAGGTCGTCTCGGCCGTCACGGCCCGAAGCCATTCCCTTGCTGAAGCCCAATGCCAAGCCTCACGGAGTTGATCAATTCGTCCCGCGAACTCCGGCTGACCTTCGTGCTCCTCGATCATCTCGACCAAGGCAGGGGCAGTAGTCCGCAGCCGATCGACTATCACCCGATAGGCTTCGAAAGCACTTTGTTCTTGTTGAACCTTGCGGCGAGTATCCCATGATTGTTTCCAACCGCCCGCACTGCGCTCCCGGGCTGCCTTGGCCAGCGAACTCATGCAAGGATGAGTAGAATCGACCTTGCAAAAGTCTGCAAGCTTCTCACACAGTTTTTCGACTGGCTCTTTCGCAAGCCCCACTTTGCGCTCAGCTCGTTCAAATGAAATGGTGCGTTGCCAGTTCGCACGAACCATCTCGGAGGTGAGCCCTGACCGCTCCGATAGTGGGACAATAGGCAGGTGTTGGGCGGGTGCATTCCCGATCAAGCCAACAAGCCGTTCGGTCTCACCCGTGGCCTCACGCAAGTCTTTGAAGGCGCGCTGAAGCTCTTGGGTGTTACCCTCCTTCAGCGCTGGCAACGTTGAACGCAGCCCATGAACCACAGCTTCCAACTCGAGGTAGCCGACCAGTTGTTTCAGCGCTTGGACTGTTCTAGGTGAATTGCCATTCACACGGCAGCGCGAACCGATGTAGCGCGTATCCCTTACTACGTCAGGGGCGAAGATCAGGAAGCCCATCTTGCCTCCTGCTTTGAAATGGGCCAAGCGGCTGCGTGCGTCGAGGATCAACTTCCTATGGTCAAGTCCTTCAGGGATGGTGACCTGTGCATCTTGCATAGTGCTGATCGCTTCGATTCCCTGTACAACGCAGGTCTTGAGGTATTCGATCATCGCAATCCAACGATCACTTCTGCCAGCGAGAAGATCGGCAAGTATCTCATCCGCCGCATTGCCAAGGACACGTCGTGCTCTTGATATAGCCTCGTCGATCCCTTTGAGCGAGGTCTCAGTGATATCAAGTGCCTTGTCAGTCTGTGTCCTGAGGTCCACCTGCACTCGCGGGCCAAGCACCTCGGACTGTTCTTTGAGTTCGTTCTCAGCGGCAACGAGGAGTCGCGCCAATGAATTGAATGTATCCGGCTCTGGGATCGCAGCGTCATCAGCCACGTCACGGCTTATGAGTTCGCGATACTCCCGGGTCAGCTTCCCGTGGAAGTTCTTGAGCGTCGTGATATCCGTTGAGTTGATCGGACAAGCGACACGCGCCTGAACTGATTCCGGGAACCAGCCCAGTTCCGATTCTCTCACTGCCAACTGACGGGCTATGCGCGACGCTGTGCCAGCGTAACCGCCTTCAAATTCATGTGCAATGGTTTCAGCTTCGCGACACTCTCGTAGCACTCGCTTAGTGCTTGCGAGACTCTCCTCAAAGCCTTGAAGCGCATGCTCCAGCGCAGCTATCTCCGTCGCGTCATTTTCATTTCCATGATACTCGTTGTGCCTACCAATGATCCCACTGATGCTCTCTTGCAGAACGCGTTGCTCATCGCGCGAAGATCCTAGCGAGGTAACGCACAGCGCTCGGACTTCCTTCGGCAACAGGCCCCGCAATACCTCAAGCGCCTTCGGAGCATGCGCTGTCACCAGGACACGTTCACCATAGGCGAGTAAGTGGCTTATCAAGTTGGCGATGGTCTGACTCTTGCCTGTGCCGGGTGGTCCTTTGACGATTACATAAGGTCGGCGTTCGAGGCGCTTGATGATCTCTTGCTGCTCCTTGTTGGTCGGGCCAGGAAAGAGAATGCGCCGTGGTAGTTCAGCATTGCCCTCACCTCCATTCTCATTGGCGGGAGCATTCGTCGCGCCCTCAGTCAGAATACGATTCCACGGACCGGTTGCATCATCCTCTGCGCCACCGGAATCGATCAGCTTCTGGATGACCTCTTCAAACGCACGCTGATTGCGCTCACGTAGCACAAGCGCTGGTGCAAATGACAAAGCAGGCTGCTCACGTGTAGTGCTTGTCGGGCGTACACCTTCCATGTCCACATGCGAATCGGCCCTCAGCAGGTTGGCGATTCCCTTCAAGACCTCCTCGACCGGCTTGGCCTCCCACAGTTGCATGTCTATCGCCTCAAGAGCGCTTCCAACGTGAACTGCGGGCCGATCATGTGGCTCCAGCATATCCAGCTCGATCCGAGCAGTATCGAACGACGCGGATGGCAGCACTGTGAGGATCCCGCGTGCCGCATCCATTTCGATCTCGGCACTCGCTGTAATGAGGTGGCGCTTGACGGTCGCGTTCGTCCTGTCAGTCCATTGGAGCAACCCCACGGCGACCACAAGCTCGAATCGCTCTTCGGCCTCCTCTAGTTTCCGACGTACCCGATCAACCGCTTCATATGCGTTCTGCACCTCTTGCCATCGCAACATCAACCTGCTCCAAGGCTCCCAGTGTTGGATCCAGTACTCAAGCCAAGCCTCCTCAACTTCGGGATGGTCTGATAGAAGGTGGTGGACCGGATCAAGATTCGGTTCTACGATGACAGTGCATTCCGGCAGTAGCTCTGGAGTTTTATCCGCAAGTTCCAAGTCCTCGGTTCTCAGCCAATGCGCAAGCAGCTTCGGTAGCGGTGCTCGAACGGGTCGAGTTGGCTTCTTGACCCGGAGCCAATAGTCAGTTGTTTCTGTGGGTGCCTTAACGAACGGACTTTGACACTCACTGCGATCCTTCGGCAGGTCAGCAAACCACACGAGGGTATCCTTGTCCGAATAGCTGGCTTTGCGCTTGCGTCGAAGGGCGGCCGCTGAGCGGAGGAACTTGAGTAGGGATTCTGCTTTGCTCACGATCTGGGGACAAGAATCAGCCTAAAGAAACGAAGGAGGAAGGACACCTGCGATTACCCCGTCAAATCACAACTACGACTGCGACGGCTGTAGGTTGTACTCGGCTTTCAGCAGCAGATCATCGCTTCACTCGCGCCTCCGCCTCCGCAAACGCCTTCGACGTGGCCTCGCTCTCCTGGTGCCCGTAGCCGTGCTTTTCGTTCAGCCGCCAGAACACCATGTACAGGTCGCCCATGGATTGCTTCGTCCGCGCCCATTCGATCACAGCATCCAACGCAAATTGCTTATCCGCCAAGTAGCTCATGCGGCTATCGGCTCCTCGTATCCCGCGTTCGTCCTTCTTCTTGCCCCGGTTCAGGAACACGTTCTTCTCATCGTAGATGATCCGGCGCAAGCGTTCGTTCTGCTTGCCCTTCGGCAGGAACTTCAGGAGCAGCCGTTGGATACCGGCGTAGTACACCTCGTGGTTCTTGGTGGGGTTCTCCACCGTGCCGAGCGCGAACTTCTTCAGTTCATCCTTGGTGGCGAGTTCCCCGGCAGCATCCACCGTCAATTGGCGGCCACGTACCTGATCGGCCTTTTGCAAAAGTTCCAAGCGCTCTCGCTCCTTGTCGCTGAGCTTACCGGTCTTCGCGGTGCTCTTGGTCTCCTTGTCGTCCTTCTTCTTGCTCATCATCGTAGTGTTACATCCAGCGCCTTCCTGATCTTCAGCGCGTTCTTCTTGATGCTCTCCGCATCCCAGTTGCAGGCGTTCAGCTTCGAGAGCATCAGTTGCGGGTTCGGCTCGTAGCGCTTGAACGGCGTCTGGTAGTTGTTCGTCTGATACTCGTAGAAGCCGTAGATGATGGAAGGATGCACTTGCGCTTCCTCCGCACAGCGCGACACGATCGCATGCTCATGGATGAAGGGGCGCACGAAGTCCATGCGCTCGTTGGAGAACAGGTATTCCCGCGCGAAGTCGTTCGCCTGTTCCTCGTTAATGAGCATCAGATCCGGCTCACCGGTGATGTGGTAGGTCGCTATGCTGTCCAGGTCGAACAACACATGGTTCAACTCGTGCATCAGCGCGAACCACATGGTGGCATACGACTTCCGGTAGTCGGACAGCGCGATGCAGGGCTTGCCATGTACGCGAAAAGTCGCGCCGCGCACTTGCGTGTTCGGCAGGTATGGTTGGTAGATCACCGTAACGCCCACACTATAGAGCGCCCGTGCCACGGTAAGCAGGCCGTTCTCCACATCGCGGGTGTACGGCCGGATCTTGGTCACCAGTTCCTTCAGTGCATCACGGTCGTACTCGTTCGGATTCGCGACCTCCACGAAGTACTGGTAAGCGGACTTCGTCCAGAAGTCGAGCATCTTGTTGCTCGACGCCCGCTTGGTGCGGCTGTAGAGCGCATAGGCGAGGTCCTGGCTGTACTCCTCAATGGCACCCAGTCCGAGGAAGGCGCACAGCCGCTTCTCGATCGCGGCGAAATCCGTGATGTTCTCCAACACACCGGCCTTCTTCATCTGGCTCAGGTCGAACTCCTTAACGATGAAGCTCGCGCGCCGCACGCCATCCAGCTTGGCCACTTCCTCCCGAGGCGCGTTCTGGATGAACAGCGCCATGATGTCATCGGCGTTGATCTCCAGGAAGCTGGCGAGCTTCAACATCTTCAGCGCATCGGGGAACTTCGCCGTGCCGTCGAGGATCTGGTGAAGCGTCTTGTGCTCGATGCCCATCACCTCGCGCGCCGCGATGCGATCGGAGATCCCCAGTTCTTGCAGCTTGCGTTCATAGAGCTGGCGCAACGTCGGTTTGTCCGTTGAACCGAGGGCTTCGCTGAGCACTTTATCCAGTACCCGCTTGGTGAAGTCGTCGTTGCTCTCTGCCATGATCGGGCCGAAGGTAAGCACGCGTTCCGGAAAGTGGTGTGAATTCCCACCACTTTTCAACCTTGGTCTGTGATGACGGTGTCGTGCACCTACAACCGATCCCACTATCGCCACACCCCGCGCCTTCTCCACGGGGTACTTGGCAGCATTCCCGCTGGGGCGGGATGAAACATCCTCAGCAGCTTCCGGCGCACGGCCTTTTCCATGTCCACAGCCTGTCCCGCCTCAGCGGGATTCAAGTCATGGGCGAGGTACGTCAGCAGTATGGCAACATCCGCGATCTCCTCGGCAATGGCTTCGCGGCGCTCGGCGGCAATGGCGGGCCTTGCTCTGCCGAAGCGGCTACGCGAAGGCGCAGCAGGTCGGCATCTGCGTCCCATTGGGTGTGCTCCATCAACTCAGCGGCTTCCCCCGGGTCAAGCCCGGGGCTGCTGCTCGTGGAGAGTGTCCGCAGGTTGTGGAAGGGTGGGCGGTCGTGCCTACTTCATCTTCAACATTCCGCGCACCTCTTCGGTGGTGAGCACCTGTTTGAAGTCCTTTGCGCGAAGTCCCTTGATGAGCTTCTTATCGCCTGTCCAAAGCGGACACTTGAGATGGAGCGCGAGGGCAACATAATGGTCGTCCTTCGGATCGATGTCCGCGACCAGCTCATGGGCGCGTTCCCAATGCACGCCGTCGATGCTCTCAGCTTGTACGGACGTCATGGAGGCCAGTAGAACCTCTTCCACTTGCGCGATCAGTTCGGTGGTCGCTCCTGTCAAACGCGCGATCTTCTCACGGTGGAGCGAGGTCTCCACGCGGATGAACTCGGGAACGAAGAAGTCTGGTGCGGGCTTGGTCCTCAGCAACACATCGGCCACAGCGCCATCCGACTTGAGCAGCGTGCTGATAACGATGTTCGCATCGACAACAAACCTCACGAGGCTAGTCGCCTTTGGCGTTTGCGGTAGGCGGCAACGTTGATCTCATCCGCTAGCTTGTCCGCCACAGCCTGCGACACTTTCTTGAAATCGCGGGTAAGGGACAGGTAGCGCAGGTACCGTATAGTCTGGTCCAGTTGCACCGGATCCAACGCGCCAGAAACGGTGATCACCGTTTCCTTCTTGTTCTGTTTCACTTGGACTGGCATGGCCTCCCAAAGATAGGAGGCTACACCCGTTCACATCACGATGCTAGACGCGATGTTCGGGCTGTCCGGGTTCACATCCCCGGATCTGGCGCGAGGGACCACCCTCGTGCCCTGTTCTACTACCAGCACCTTACTCCTGTGATAGTCAAGGAAGGCATGGTGTTTTGATGTAAGGCCAGCCAAGAGCACGTTCAAGCTGATCCCAACCAGGCTCTACGGCTCCTTGCGTTCACCTACGGTAAAGAACAACTCCTTGCCGAACAGCAGATCGATGTCCTGCACGGCGTCGGTATCGAGCGGCACTTGGTGCACACGGTAGCGCCCTGCCTGCAGTTGGTAGTACACCCAGGGGGTGGCGCGCTGGAGCCAGCTGTCGCCGTAGACATCCGTATCCGTGCGTACACCGAAGCGGATGGCGAGGTGCCTGGTCACGTCCTTGATCGATGCCTGCTGATCCGCCACCATGGGCTGTCCGCTGGTGGTCCATTCCACCGTGATGCGCACGGTATCCTCGGGTGTTGGGTTGATGGGGCTGATGTAGAGGACCGCGGGATCGTCCACTGCACCGATCACCGTGTCGCGCGGCAGGGCGGTCTCCATGCGCAGGCCGTCCGGTTTCCAGCGGTAGCGCGATGGTTTCCAGTCGAAGGTGCCCAGGTCGATGGAGCGCGCATAGGGCACGCGGATGAACATGCTGCGGTCGCGTCCCTGCCCGTAGGCCATGGCGGTCAGTTCGATGTCGACCCACTGGCCGTGTGCATCGCGGACCACGTTGCATTCCACTTCACCCTCGAACTGCTTGGTGCCCGGATCAGGTCCCGACGCAGGCCCCAGCCAGGTGGCCGAGCGTATGTTGAGCGCGGAATACCGGCCCTGCAGGCCGAGCTCGTGAAGGTTGCCGATGGTGCCGCGAACATGAACGGTGCGCGTAGCGGCAGTGGCCAGCAACGCACAAAGGCAGAAGCAGAAGGCGATCAGGATCCGCATGGTGAGCGGTACACGACGCACAGGGCGAAGTTCACCTCCTCCAGCCCACGCGCGGCGAGGAAGGGGAACCATTCGTTGTCGGTGACGCCGGCCCGGAATTTCATGCGGCGTGAAGCTAGCCACTCGCCCATGCACGATGGGTCTGGCATACTTTCGCACTATGAAAGTCCCGATGCAGATCGTGAACGATTCCCAGGGCAACGCGCAGGCGGTCCTTATCCCGCTGGATGAGTTCAACGACATGGTGGAGAAGGTGCGCCACTATGAGCAGTTGCTCAAGCTGCGCAGTTCTTTGGGCAAGGCCATTGACCAGGTGGCGCGCATGCGTTCCGGCAAGTTGAAGAAGCGCTCGCTGAAAGACGTGCTGCGTGAAGCATAGGGTCATACCCACGCCGGTCCCGGTCTAAGAGCCGAGATCGAGAAGGAACTGAGGCCCCTGTTGAAGCGGTACCGTTCCCTCGGCAAGGACCTATTGAAGCTCGAGAAAGAACTGGAACTGCGTCCAGATACAGGCAGCAGCCTTGGGCACGGGCTCTACAAGGTGCGGCTGGCCATCGGCAGCAAGGGCAAAGGCAAGAGTGGTGGAGGCCGGGTGATCACCTATGTGGTAACCGAAGATGCTGAGGTGTACCTGCTGAGCATCTACGACAAGAGCGATTACGACACGGTGGATACGAAGGCCATGAAGCTGTTGGCCGCTGAGTTGCGTTCCAAGAAAGGGAAGTGAGGCTGCCGTGCAGCGGATGTTCCCGATCCTGCTGCTTACAAATGGGTGGCCTTTCAGCAGTCAACTTTGAACAACCGGCTCCCCATGGAAGCCATCATCCGTTCCGTGTTCCCGGACTGAGCTCGACCTTTTTCAACAGGGCAAGCGCCTCCTCCATGCTCAGCTTGATGCCTTCGATGCTGAAGGATGCAATGAGCGCACGCAGCCGTTCCTCTTTGGAGATGGCGGGCTTGCGGGTGCGCTTTGGAGGCGTCATAACCCAAAGATATGGGCTTGGCCAGAGAGCCGCCAGAAGTGCCCGCCCCGCTCAACCTTCCACCAGCACGGTAAAGCCGCCGTACACCATGCGCTTCACATCGAACGGTGACTTCTTCGGGTCCATCATCTTGGCAAGTCGCGGGTCGGCCATCACTTTCTTGATGACGCTTGCGCGGTGTGCTCGGGAGCGGTAGACGATCCACGAGAAGATCACGGTCTCCGTTGGCTTGGCCTTCGCTGCGCGGGGAAAGGTGGCCACGATGCCTGTCGGAGCAAGGTCATCCCCCACACACTCGAAGTAGGACAGCGCACCATGCTCCATCCAGACCTTGGCGGCCAGCGTGGCCCTGCGGCGGTATTCCGCCAGTTTCTTCTTGGGGAGCGGGATCACGGATCCATCAGCATAGCGTGCCATGTGCGTAGGGTTTTGAAGGTTCAGGGTTGACTTCCATTGGGCCGAAAAATACAGGCAATGCCCGCCCATAGGCTGTGCATCCCGACGCTGCCGAAGCACTGGCGCCCTTCATCCTGGAGTAGCGCAACAAGGGAACATGACGAACTTTGACCGATCGCCATCGACCAAGAGCGCATGAGCCTGGCTTCAACACTCGATACGCTGCATGCCCGCGCCAGAGCGAACCGATGGCTGGGGTACTTCGCCGTGTTCTGTCGGGTGGCACTGGCTGCTGGTTTCCTGCCTTCGGGCATGGTGAAGATCATGGGTGAGCGGTTCACGGGTCTACCGGTGGAGCATCCCATGGGTCATTACCTGGAGGCCTTGCACCTCACGGGCTATTACTATACGCTCATCGGTATCGTGCAGGTATCAGCTGCCATTCTCCTGCTGATCCCGCGCACAGCGACACTCGGTGCGGTCATCTATTTCCCGATCATCCTCAATATCTGCATCCTTTCATTGGCGTTGCGGTTCGAGGGCTCATTGATCACTTCTCCGCTCATGGTACTGGCGAACCTGTACTTGCTCTGCTGGGACTATCATAAGTTGAAATTCATCCTTCCCTTCCACCACCGCCAGGCCAACGCTGCGCTATCCGCATCAACCGTTCGCGACAACTCCTTTCCCTTCAAGTTCTTCGCGGGGGTGGGTGCGACCGTGGTCCTCATGGTCCTGCTCATCCAGTTCGGGTACAGCATCACACCGCGCATCCGCTTGTCCGATTGCAAGGAGCAATGCACGGGAAGCAACAAGTGCAAGGCATGCGAGGATTTCTGCGCCTGCATCCATGTATACGGCCAGCCGCTTGACTCCTGCCTGGCCGCATACAACGCGGCGGCGGAGGAGTCCATCGCAACACGGTGAACCTGCGGTCGTCCGCCGTGTACCATCTTCGTCCTGCCATGCGCGCACAGCTGCTCACCGCTTCCCTCCTGCTCGCCGGGTCCGCCTCGGCGCAGGTCGGTGCGCGTGAGGGTGAGAGCGCGTTCCCGCCGGGCCTGCCACCGGACAAGCGCGTGGATGTGACCGGTGATGGCATCGCCGACCTGGTGATCACCGGAGGCACACGCCATGTGAACGACCGGGAGATGGGACCCGGTGGCTGGCACCTGCGTTGGGTGGCCCCATTGCCCGGCACCAGGTTCCTGTTCCGCTGCACGCAGAACCGATCCGACTACTACCGCGTAGAGGAAGGGCAAACGCTCTCGGCCGTGGAAGTGGAAGCGGGTCTGCGCTATGCGCAATTGTGCTGGGGCAAGCCTGAGGACGGGGCAAGGATCGATGTGCTGACGATGAGCTTCGGTTGGAACGATCCTTCCGGTTGGTTGGGTGCCGACGACTACAAGGAGGGCACCTTGGTGGTGCGCAGCACCACCGGCCCACAAGCGGCCATCGCAGCCTTCACCGTGGATATGGATGTGATCGCCGACACCATCGGCATCACACCGAAGGGATCGATACCCGTGGATGCGCACTTCGGTGAGTTCGATCTGTACGCCCCCATTTCCGCCAAGGATAGCATGTCGAGGGCGGTCTTCGGCCACGAATTCGAGCCGCAACTGATCATACCACCCGGCGTGCCGCCCGACGAACGCCTCGACCTCACCTCGGACGATATTCCCGATGTGGCGCTCACCGGAGCCATCACATACGCCGATAGCTCGAAGCAGGGCGGCTGGTATCGGCGCGGTGTGGCTGCCATGCCCGGCACGTCGTTCCTCCAGGAGAGGCAAGCCGACGGCAGCTACGATTGGTTCAAGCTGAAATGGGGCGGGTCGCTCACGCCAACGGAGTTGGAGATGCGGTTGCAAAGTGGCACCCTGCGTTGGGCCGACCCCGCGCAGGAGCGCGTCATGGTCCTCACGCTCGAGCAGTCCTTCGGCCTGCCCATTGACGACCCGGAGCACACCGGTTGGTACTACCCGGGGCCGTACTTCGATGACCTGCTGGTATACCGCGCCACGCAGTTCGGCCGACCGGTGCTGGGCGCCTTCGAGATCTTTGCCACCGCGCCCGGCGGAGTGCTTGCGATCCGCGAACAGGCCCTCGTGGAGGCGGGCAAGGCGCTGAGGGCGCAATGAGGATGGGCACTTCTGCTACCTGATCCGACGGCGCGGCCAGTGGATCAGGATCGCGCCGTGGACGCAGCGTGCGCCATGCGCTTTCGTATCACCGCATCACATTCAACCGCGTCGTGCGCACGGATCCTTCCACGCGCACACGACACACGTAGATGCCTGTGGGCAATGCACTGATATCAACAGGCCGCGGCCCAGTGCCGTTGAGCATGCGGGTGCCGCATGATGCACCACGTGCGTCGAAGAACTCCACGGTGCCGGTTGAAGCCGACGGTGGAAGATCGAACGTAACGGACGACGACGCCGGGTTCGGCCACACGATGGGAAGTTGTTGCGCGGCTGCGGAGGTGATCCCCGTGGACACATCGACCAACATGGAAGCCGATGCGCCGGATCCCTGAGCGCCGCCATTGATCGACCAGGTGGTCTGCAGTATGCTCACCAACGGGCGCTTGATGCCCGGCTGCACGAAGTGGTAATAGTCGCGGTGGAAGTACGTTGTGTTCCCGGGGACCTCCTCCACATCGGTGTACGTGCGATCCTCATGGATCCGCAGGCAATCGGGAAAGGTGCCGTTCGGGAGTATCACGGTTCCGTACCCATCAGCCGTTACGGTGGCGCTGCCGCTGCGGTGGGACATCTGTGCACCTGACCGGTCACAATCCAGGTTGTCCGTGAACTGGTCCCCATAGGTCATGGGGTACACGAACAGTTGCAGCGGGTCGGTGCAGGTCATCAGGTCCGGCCCTGGCGCGGAGTAGCCGAGTTCAAGAAGCGCGGTGGAATTGCCTTCCAGATACACGTCATCGAACATTACCGTGGCGGTGGGGAACCATGGGTTGCCAGCAGGGTCCTCATAGGTGCCCGGCAGCTCTGGGGTACACGCGATAGCGGTGAAGTCCCAGGTCTGGTTCGGGCCACCGAAGCCGGGGATGATGTAGTCACAGAAATACACGGTGTAGCTCTCACCCGGCAGCGGGTTCAGTGCGCCCGGCCCCAGCACGGGTTGTGCATGTGCGGGCAGCCCCGCCAAGGCGAACAGTAGCGTTGGCAACAGGGAACTCCTCATTCGCATCGGCATGTAGACGAGGACATCCGCAGCTGGTTGTCGCATCTGTCAAAGCTACCCCCGGCGGTGCATAGGAACCGGACAATGAGTGGCGGACCAGGCCATCGGTGCACATTCCACGTTCCCTGCTACATTGGTCGCATGCCATCCGAGCAGTCCCCACGATCGCGCACCAGCACACTTCGCCTGGTCTTCGACGATCCCGTGCTGGAGGCGGAGTTCTGGAAGAGCCAGGATGCCGCCACCGTGCAGCAGGTGCGCATCGCTGCGGTCCTCGGCGCCGCGATCATCGTTTTCTTCGGCTTCCTGGTGCATGAGGTGATCACGCGCGGCCACATGGGCGACTACGTCCTTCGCTACGGCCTGTCCATCCCCGCCATCCTGCTAGCGCTGCTCACCACCTTTTCCAAGCGTGCGAGCCGCAATCGCCACGCCGTCTTCGGCGCGGCGATGCTCATGAGTTGTATAGTGGTGAACCACGACATCGTGTTCACCGACCTGCCCACCGACTGGGTACACTCGGCGAACATGCTCGTCGTGGGCTTCACCTTCATTTTCCTGGCGCTGCCCTTTCGCGTCGCCCTCTTGCTCGCCTTCGTGCAGACCATCCTGTACGAGATGGCGCTGGTGCATCGCGTGGGCCTCGACTGGTTCTACATCACCTATTCCAACGCCTTCTTCCTATCGGTGCAGTTCGTGAGCGGCACGGCCGGCTTCATGCTGGAGAAGAGCTACCGCAACAACTTCCTGCAGGCCCGCAAGCTGGACGAGCAGCGCGCGCTGGCCGAATACAACCGCATGCGCAGCGATACCCTGCTTCTGAACATCCTACCCGCGCAGGTGGCCGAGCGCCTGCGCACGGACCCGGGCATCATCGCCGACCGCTTCGAGGAGGTGAGCGTGCTCTTCGCCGACCTGGTGAACTTCACAGGCCAGAGCCACAACATTGAACCCGAGGTACTCGTGCGCCACCTGGACAATATCTTCTCGCGCTTCGATGAGGTGGTGGAGCAGCACGCGCTGGAGAAGATCAAGACCATTGGCGATGCGTACATGGCCGTGGCGGGCGTGCCCGCCGTGCGCGCGGATCATGCGCAGGCTATCGCGCGCAGCGCACTGGGCATGATCAAGGCCCTGCACGGCCTCACCTGGCCCAGCGGCGACCCGGTGCATGTACGCATCGGCATCGCCAGCGGACCTGCGGTGGCAGGGGTGATCGGTCGCAAGAAGTTCGCCTTCGACCTCTGGGGCGACACCGTGAACACCGCCAGCCGCATGGAGAGCGGTGGCGAGCCCGGCCGTATCCGCGTCACCGAACGTACCTACGGGCTGCTGCGCGATGCCTTCCGCTTCGAGGGGCCGCAGACCTTGGAAGTGAAGGGCAAGGGGAAGTTGGATACCTGGTTCCTGTTGGGCACTAACTGATGACAACCACCGTTCGCCTTCGCACCATCTATGACTGCTCGTTGGAGCGGGCGTTCAAGACCCCGATGCTTTGTGACGTGTCAAAGGTCCATACGGGCTATGGTATCATGCCACGCGTGACCCGTTGCACGGAAGATGACAACTGGGGGAAGCCGGGGCACAGCAAGAAAGTATTCGTGGCGCCATCGCTTTCACAGAAGGGTGGCTGGGCTTCCAGTGACAAAGTGATCGAGCGTGTAGAGAACAGCTACTGGAAGATCGAAGTGAGCGAGTTCCAGTCCTGGATGTTGGGCTTCTCCAGGTTCGTGGGCGAATGGAGAACAACGGAACTCGCACCGAATAGGATCCAGGTGGACTACACCTACACCTTGCATTCGGACGTGGCACTTCTCCAACCCTTGAACTGGCTCTTCGCGCATTCGTTCTGGAAGACCTACATGGGCCGTGTTCTGGAGAACATCAGACGATTGGCGATCAACGGCGAGCCCTATCGCTACGAATAGGATGGTCGCTCCTGCGGCACCAAGCGGTGCCGAAGAGCGCCGCACCCCATCAACGGACAACCCAACACCGCCCCTCCCCGTCACGCTGTCACCCGATCCCATGCGCTTTTCCCTCTCCGCCCTCGCCGCTGTTCTCCCAGCCCTCCTTCCGCTGGTGCTCACCGCCCAAACCCACAGCATCCGGTGCAACAGCACCTCGTCCGTTAGTCCCGCCATCATACAGGCGGCGCGCGACTACCACCCCGGCCGCAGCGGAACGCGCTACGTGAAGGTGAAGGTCATCATCGCTTCACAAGCCGAGCCCGGCGGCGATGCCACCACACCGAGCGCCGTGCAACGCGATCTCGATGGCATGAACGCCCTCTTCGCGCAGAACAACACCGACATCCAATTCGAATTGTGCGGTCCGGTGCAAGTCGTGAACAACGACAACCTCTACGCGCTCTGGAACTTCGACCCGGCGATACTGAACCCCTACTACGAGCCGGGCTATGTCACGCTGGTGTATGTGGCCGTGCTGCCCAATGGGCTTGCGGGCTTCAACTTCGGCAACCTCGTCTTTATGCGCGGCGGGGACAATGCGCGCG
>JBDTNF010000126.1:0-7578 GCA_039933875.1 Flavobacteriales bacterium
ACTGCAGCAGGACCCACTCCCCGTTGATCGTTCCCCGCCAGGTCTCGACACCGCTGAGGTTGTCACCGACCCGCATGGAGAACGCCGAACGCCCGCGCATGTCCGCGCGCAGATCGAAGTTCGTGATCACCGGTGGAACGGTGTCTATCATGACCGTATAGGCACCAAAGGCACGCACCTGCGCCGTGACATGCCCCTCGGCGAAGCGCCCTCCGATGCCGCTCACCTTCCCCAACTCGTTCACTTTCACGATCAAGGCCTTGTTCCGCTGGTCAGGAGGCAGGTTCGCCACATCGATGCTCAGGTCGCAGGGCGATTGGATGGGCGTAAGCGGGCTGTGCACCACATGGAGCGGGGCCAGCGCACCCGTAGGGGCGGGCTTGCGCTCGTATCGAACGTAAGTGTCGTCGTACAGTGCGTTCGCTGGGAGCGTGAGGCGCATCCCATCTTCGACCAGCACGTTCTCCGTGTCGTATCGGAACAAGCTGCCGACGGTTTCCTCATGCGGCCAGGCCAGCGCCTCCGGTCGTGCCGCGCCATGAAGGAGGAACACCAACTCCGTGCGGTTCCCGTTCGAGTCCGTTACCCGTAGACGGATGTGGTGATCGTGGCCCGGTTGCATGACGACCCGTCCCTGCATGGGTTCGCTGCCATAGATCCGCAGCTTGTTGTTGGGCTGGCGGAAGCAGCGGTGGTACTCCATTTTCTGCTCTTTCACCATGGCGTAGTCCATGTGCGCATTGCAATACCGGTTCACGCTGAAGTCCAGATCATCGAAATGGGTGGAGAACGCGGCCACACTGTCCACGAAGAGCTCGATGCTCCGCGGACCACACTTGGCCCCGTTACCGTCGTAGTAGTCCACTGTGTGAACAGCCAGCCCGATCGTCCCATACGCCGCAGGCGAATTGCCCGGTTTCAAGGTGTACCGCCCGGCGCTCCCCTGGACAGCGAACCCCTTCGCTTTGCCCGGATAAGGCGAAACACGGGATGAGTCGGTGAGCGCGAACAGCCGGACACCGATGATCTCGGGTGGGGTCTTGTCCGCCACCTCGATCCCCAAGGCTTGAGGGTCCAGGGCGTGCTGGTCGCTGGTGCGGCGCAGCTCGAAGTGCAGGTGTGGGGCCTCGCTTCCTCCGGTGTTGCCGCTCAGGGCGATCACTTCACCCTGCTTCAGGGGGATCGCCCCCCGCTCAGGTGTGATATCGATGCTGTAGTCCTTGTTCCGGTATTGCGCTTCAAGGCAGGCTTCGGCGACGGCGCCCTTCAATTGCTGCAAGTGACCGTAGACCGAGGTGTGGCCATCCGGATGGTCGATATAGACCGCCTTGCCATAGCCCCATGGGCTGATCTTGATCCGCGAGACCCAACCGTCGGCCACAGCCCTCACGGGGATCCCTTCCCGTCCTTCCGTGCGCATATCCAGGCCGGAATGGAAGTGGTCGTTCCGGGGCTCCATGAAGTTGCCACTGAGCGAGAGGGGGATGTCCATCGGGGTGATGAAGCGGATGGACTTGGATGCATCTTGGGCACTGCAAATCGTCGATAGTAACCCCATGCACATCAGCCAGTTGAACGAGCGCGATGAAACCATGCCGGAAGGCCATGTGCGTGTGGGATGGAGCATGCGGTGCAAGCTAGACCGAGGCCTTAATAGCGGTCGCGGGCCGATCATCCGCACATCAACAAGGCGGCGTTCAAACAATGTACCGGGCGGCATGGGGGCCTCGGCTATCTTTGGCCACGGACCATGTACGAACTACCGGTCCGGTTCATGAACACGATGACGGACCGTTTGCGCGCGACACAGGAGCGGATAACCCGGTTGATCCGGGACCATGAGGCCCTGCGTAAGCGTTCAGCGGAACTGGAGGCCGATGCCCACGACCATCAGCGGATGGGCGAGGTGCTGAAGGCCCGTGTGGAGGAACTGGAACGGGAGAACGAGGTCCTCCGGAAAGTGAAGCCCGCAGCCAGCGGGACCAGCGGACCGGGAACGAAGGAACGGATCGATGAACTGGTGCACGAGATCGATAACTGCCTGGCGCTCATCAGCGCATAGCATACGTCGGTAACAGACCCATGGAAGAACGATCGATCAGGGTGGAACTCGCGGGCCGCGCATATCCGCTGACCATACAACTGGCAGAGGAGGAGAACGTGCGTCGTGCCGTGGATGAGATCAATGAGAGCATAGCCCGCTTGAAGGCCAACTATCCGTTGACCGACAAGCAGGACCTGTTGGCGATGGCCGCCATGGAGGTGACCGTGCGTGCACTGAACAGCACCGCGCCCCGCCAGGAGGCCGAATCCGAAGCGGCGCTTAGCGCCATCGAACGGATGCTCGCCGATCTCGAGGTCTGACCCCTTCGCTCCCATCCGCCGTACGGCGGAACGGAGGACATGCATGGTCCACTTAAAATAAAGTGGACACATGGATATCATCAGCATTGTAGTTGGAGCCCTTGTAGGCCTTGTCGCCGGAGGGATCATCGTCTTCATCGTCGTGAACGGCGCGATGAAGAAGCGCAAGGAGGCCATCCTGAAGGAGGCCGAATCCGCAGGCGAGGCCATGAAGAAGGAGAAGATGGTGCAGGCCAAGGAGAAGTTCCTGCAAATGAAGGAGGAGCACGAGCGCGACGTGCGCGAGCGCGAGAAGAGCGTCCAGAGCAACCAGGAGAAGGCCAAACAGCGCGAGCAGCAGTTGAGCCGCCAGCAGCAGGACCTGGTCAACAAGGAAAAGCAGGTCGACAAGTTGAAGGAGGACCTTCAGCAGAAGATCACCGGATTGGATCGCCGACGGGACGAGACCGAGAAGATGCATGCCAAACAGGTGAACCTGTTGGAGAACATCAGCGGTTTGAACGCCGAGGAAGCCAAGAAGCAACTGGTCGATTCCCTCAAGGATGAGGCGCGCACAGCCGCGATGTCGACCATCAAGGACATCACCGAGGAGGCCAAGCTAACGGCCAACAAGGAGGCCAAGCGCATCGTGATCCAGACCATCCAGCGGGTGGCTACCGAACACGCAGTGGAGAACTCCGTGAGCGTGTTCCACATCGAGAACGACGATGTGAAGGGCCGCATCATCGGTCGCGAAGGCCGGAATATCCGCACCCTGGAGGAGGCCACCGGGGTGGAGATCATCGTTGACGATACGCCCGGGGCCATCATCCTGAGCTGCTTCGACGCCGTGCGTCGGGAGATCGCCCGCCTGGCCCTGCACCAATTGGTGAAGGATGGTCGCATCCACCCGGCCCGTATCGAGGAGATCGTGGCCAAGACCAAGAAGCATTTGGAGGAGGAGATCGTGGAGGTGGGCAAGCGCACCTGCATCGACCTCGGTATCCATGGACTGCACGCAGAGCTGGTGCGCATGGTGGGCCGCATGAAGTACCGCAGTTCATACGGACAGAACCTGCTCCAGCACAGCCGCGAAGTGGCCAACCTGAGCGCGATCATGGCGAGCGAGCTTGGTCTCAATCCCAAAGTCGCGAAGCGCGCGGGCCTGCTTCACGACATCGGCAAGGTGCCCGATGAGGAACCCGAGCTGCCACACGCCCTGTTGGGCATGAAGCTCGCCGAGAAATTCGGTGAGAAGCCCGATGTGTGCAACGCCATCGGTGCCCACCACGACGAGATCGAGATGACCACCTTGTTGAGCCCGATCGTCCAGGCCTGCGATGCGATCAGTGGTGCGCGACCCGGTGCACGCCGCGAGGCGACCGAAGCCTACATCAAGCGCCTGAAGGACCTCGAGAGCCTGGCGATGAGCTACAGCGGTGTCAGCAAGGCTTACGCGATCCAGGCTGGTCGTGAACTGCGCGTGATGGTTGAGAGCGAGCGGATCACCGACGCACAGAGTGATGAACTGAGTATGCAGATCGCCGATCGCATCATGAACGAAATGACCTATCCGGGCCAGGTGAAGATCACTGTGATCCGCGAGAAGCGCTCGGTGGCGGTGGCCAAGTGATCGCCAGTGGCCGTGTTACTGGAAGGGGGCGATGTCATCGCCCTCTTCTTTTTTCCAGGAGCCGCCCAAGCGCGATGATCGTTGAAAATTCGATCGGGACGCAACAGGGTCGGTAGGTGCCCCGTCTACATTTGGCGCACCCCTACGAAGCCTGTCGTTCATGTCCCCATCATCCCGCAGCACTGTTCTTGTAACCGGGGGGGCAGGCTTCATCGGCAGCCATGTGTGCGATGCGCTCCTGACCAGCGGGGTCAACGTCCGTTGCATGGACAATTTCGCGACGAGCAAACGCACCAATCTGGCTCATCTGCAGGGGAGACCTGACTTCGCCATACTGGAGGGCGACATCCGTTCCACGACCGACTGCGCTTCGGCAGTGCGCGGCGTGTCCGCCGTGGTGCATCTCGCTGCTTTGGGATCAGTACCGCGCTCCATCGCCGACCCGATCCCGTCGCATGCGGTGAACCTCAGCGGTTTCCTAAACATGCTCGAAGCGATCCGGCAGGAAGGCGTGCGTCGCATGGTCTACGCTTCCAGTTCGAGTGTCTACGGCGATTCCAAGGAACTCCCCAAGCGGGAGGCCAACACCGGTATGCCGCTATCGCCCTATGCGGTGACGAAAGTGGGCAATGAGATCTACGCGCGGCTTTATCACCAACTCTTCGGGATCGAGACCATCGGTCTTCGGTTCTTCAATGTGTTCGGTGAGCGGCAGGATCCAGAAGGTCCTTACGCTGCGGCCATCCCCAAGTTCATCCGCAGCTTTCTGCAACACACCCCCCCACAAGTGCATGGCGATGGCCTTCAGTCCCGTGACTTCACTTACGTAGGCAATGCGGTGCATGCGGTGATGGCCGCGCTCAACGCGTCCGACCCTTCGGCCAGCGGCGATGTTTTCAATATCGCCTACGGTGCGCGCACCACGTTGATCGAACTGGTCGATGCCTTGCGTGCGGCGCTCGCGAAGGTCGATCCAGCCATAGCCCAAGTGGGCGTGGAGCACATCGCCGAACGCGCCGGTGACATCCGCGATTCCCTGGCCGACATCAGCAAAGCGCGCGCGGTTCTGGGATTCGCTCCGGCCTATGATCTGTCCCAGGGATTGGATCGCGCCGTGCCCTGGTACGTGGCCAACTGGGGCTGACGCGCGTTCCCTAGGCTTTCGGTGGCGGAGCCTGCTCTGTCCAGCGCACCACACGCCGGTCATCCCCTGCGGTGATCGGGTCATCGTCCATCCAGATCGCGTCGTTCACGCTCAAGGCATGCCCTCCCATGCGCCTATCCAGGCGTGCGATCGGTTCGAAGGCGTCCGCCGTCCAGAGCTTGGCGGTCTTGTCGCGGCTGGTGGTCATGCAGTGCGCGCCTTCCGCGTCGAACACGATCCGGTAGATGGTGGAGCGATGTGCCGCGATCGAACGCAATGACCGAAAACCCTCCTCCGCGTGCCAAAAGCGCAGGTGCCCATCCTTTCCGCCGGTGATCAGAACGGGCTTCAGCGGATGCCACGCTACGGCTGTGGCCCCTCTTTCATGCCCTTCGATGGTATGCAGTTCGTTGAACCCCATCGTTTCCAAAATGCGCACGGTGCTATCCCCGCATGCCACAGCGATCTGCTCACCCGTTGGTCGTAGGGCGATGTCGCGCAATTTGTCCTCGATCAAGGGGATGGAACGGAGCAAGGTCAACTCGGAGTGAGGCTGTCCAAGGGTAGGACAGGACCATACGCTCAACACACCATCCCCTCCGGCACAGGCGATGCGCTCGCCGGGTAGCACCACGATGCGGAAGATGCCCTTGCGATGGAAGCGGAGGAGTTGCAGCTCCCTTCGTTGGGAAAGGTCGATCACGCGCAGATCGCCGTTCTCACCGCCGATCACGAGCCGGTCGGGTTCAAGCAGGCGGCACAGACTGAAGACAGCCTGATCCGTTCGGGCCAGCAATTCGCCCTTTTCCGGCGCGGCGCGGTCCCACCGCACCACCGTTCCATCACCACTGCCGCTCAGGAAGATGCCGGGAGAGCGATCGTGCACCAAGGCGTACACCGCTCCCGTGTGCCCGGTGAATTGGTCGCGGACCCGCATCGGATCAGCCACCGGCCAGGCGCTCCATCAGTTCGATCCGCTTCTCCATGGTGATGTCCTTCCCACGGTAGGTGGGCTGGTCGCTGCGGCCCTGTGGTTGCGGTCGAGTCAGGCCGTTCAGGTGATCTTCAACCACCCCGGGGAAGTGTTCCAATGCGGCAAGGATGTTCAGCGCACGCAACAGAAATGGATCCGTGGGCCACTCGGTAGGGGTGGACCTGGTGAAGAGGATATCGCCCACATCCACCCCGGGTTCCACCACATGGATGGTGAGGCCTACACTCGTTGGGTCGTTGTGGTAGCACTGCCAGAACTCCGAACGCAGACCACGGTATGCGGGGAGAAGGGAGGAATGCGCGTTCACGGCTCCCAGCACTGAACTGGCGATCAGCGGAGGCTTGAGCAGTTTGGTCCCGAAAACGACCAACAGGTCGGGCCGTGCTTCGCGCACCCGGGCTATGGTCGCCTCGTTGTTGATCTCCGGCGTATTGAAGATCTCCACACCCCGGGGCCAGCCGAATGAACCGCCCGTTTTGAAGAGCCTGTCCCGGAACAACTCATCGGCCTTCCGCTGCAGCCGTTGCTCAGTGCGCACCGTGCGGCGCGCCTTCGCCGGGAGTTTCATCACGCCGATCGCGTTCATCAACCGGTGGCCAATGAGATGCCTGGCGAGTTCCGACAACGCGGAATAGCGGAACGAGCGTGGTGCATCCTCACGCACAATGAGTGTCAGGTCGGCCTGGATCGAAGCCATGCGCTGGGCCATGGCTTGAGCGACCGGACTGCCCGTGGAGAGAAGAACGATCCGCTTGCTCATGCGCGGTCGAAGTGAAGTGTGAACCGATCCCCGTGATCCTCGATCCGTGGGTGCAGATCATCAACGGTCCCACACACGCGTAAAGATCCGGGATCGAGTTGCTTCTTGAAGAACGAGAAGCTCCTCCCCGTTAGTTCCGCCAGACCAACGGTGCTGAACGCCAAGCCATCTTCCTGAAAACGAATGGTCTTTCCTGGTCTGTCCACCTGGATATGGTCCCTCAACACGGCATGATCCAGCAGGTCCGACACGGACGAGACCATCAGGTCCCGCTTCGCGTAGAGGTCCTTGACCCGGTGCAGCGCAGCGCGTGTATTTTCAGGGATGTGAACTGGATCCTGCATGCGATCCGAGGGGCGCTTGCCCAGGTGGGTATAGGCTAAGCAGAAGCCACCGACCTTCAGCAGCTTTTCCATGCGTTCCGGAGCTAGGACGTTGCCCAACCCGTCAATGTCGCCATCGGGCCAGGAACCGAACCGCTGGAACACATACATCGCGCTACCATCAGGGAAATGATGCGTACGGTACAAGCTGTTCCCATGGTACTTCCGGCGGAAATCGATACCCACGCCAAATAGGCTTGCAAGCAAATGTTTGAGATAATGGGCCAAGCCCGCCTTGAACGAGCCGGTATATTCCACGTGATATCGCAGGGACCCCATGGTTCGCCCCTGGCCGATCACGGGCGACACGGTACCGTCCCA
>JBDTNF010000127.1:0-4418 GCA_039933875.1 Flavobacteriales bacterium
CGAATTTCTTGTCGATGATCACGTTGCGGCCCTTGGGACCGAGGGTCACCTTCACCGCGTTCGCGAGGTGATCGACGCCACGCTTCAGACGGTCGCGGGCGTCAATGTCGAATTGGATGTTCTTGGCTGCCATTGCAGTTGGGGTTTAGGGGGAAAAGAGAATGGGCGATGCATGCATCGCCCGTTACTAGTTGAGGACAGCGTAGATGTCGCTCTCGCGCATGATCATGTACTCCTTGCCTTCGAGGGTGAGCTCGGTGCCACTGTACTTGCCGTACAGGATCTCATCGCCCACTTTCACGCTCAGCGGGGTCACCTTGCCTTCGTCGCTCACCCGGCCAGTGCCGACGGCGATGATCTTGCCACGTTGGGGTTTCTCCTTCGCGGTATCGGGGATGATGAGGCCACCCTTGGTGGTCTCTTCGGCGGCAGCGGCTTCAACGAGCACGCGGTCAGCCAGGGGCTTCACTTTGTTGGCCATTGGTCGGTCGTGTTGAAAGGTGAGGGTTCGTTTTTTTAGGGGACGCGGCTGCCTGTCAATGACGGTGCCATGCAGTGAACGGCTGCCAATATCTCCGCATTCCGATGACAGGCTGGTGACAACCTGACGGTCGAAGCTCATTCAGGCTGCTCGGCCGCGGGGGTGGTGTCACCACCTGCGGTCGCATCCACCTGCGAGGGGTCCACATCCTGGGGGGCGGCGGACTCTTCGAGGGTATCGAAGGCATCCACTTCCTGGGCGGTACCGCCCTGCAGGCTGGCGGATATGAGGCAGAGCACCATGAGGGATCCGGCGAGGGTCCACGTGCCTTTTTCGAGGAAATCGGCCGTGCGCTGCACGCCGCCGATCTGCTGCGCTCCGGTGAAGCCAGCGGCCAATCCGCCGCCTTTGGGGTTCTGGGCCAACACAACGAGGGCCAGCAATGCGCAGATGATGAGGATGATGATGGAAATGGCGACCATGGCTACTTGTTCAATTGCTCCTCCAACGATTTTTGAAGGGCCGCAAAGTAATCGCTTTTATGCGGGTATTTCAACGCCAGCTTGCCGTAGGCCTCGATCGCCTTGTGGAGGTTGCCTTGTTTCTCATAGATCCGCGCCAGTGTTTCGGTGACCAGCCCGGCGGTATCGTCCAAGCTGCGCTTGGCCGCCTGCTGTGGCGTGAAGAACTCCGCTTTCCGGACCGGATCGGGCGTTTGCTGCTGGATGAACCGGTCGATCAACTCGTGCGTGGCGATCGCAACGGGCTGTGGATCGCTCGTGGCCACAACCGGGGTGGCTCCGCGCAACCAGTCCTGGGCATCGGGTGGTGTGCCTTGGAGCGGCGCTACTGGCGGTTCTGCGCCGGAAACAGGTTCGGCGGTCCCCAGCCATTCGGTGAACCGGAGTCTTAAAGATGGGCCAATGCTGATCCGCGGCGGCTCGTTGAAAGGCGCCAACACCACCGGCCGAACGTCATTGGGTAGGGCAGGAGGGGGTGGAGTAGCGCTCTGTTCGCTTTGCTCGGTCCCCAGAGGCTTCCGAACCGCTGGTGCGGTGGTCTCCTCCTTCCATGTGAGGTCGTAGGCACTGGCCAGCGCAGCTTCCAGGATCTGCCGCTCCAACGGATCCTCGATCGCCTCCTGCACCACCGGCGCGGGTTGTGGCTCAACCCGGTCGGGTACAACCGGCTCTTTGGTACTCACCTCATCCCGGATCTGTTCCGGGTCCGGGAGTTCAACGCGCACCACGACAGGTGGCGGTTCGGGCAACGGTATGCGCAGGATGCGTGGCTCCGGGCGTGGGGGAATGGGGACCTGGAGGCCCTTTTTCTCCACGAGGTCGAACAACACCGCGCGGGAGGGCAGGTGTGCGGTGGCACTCTGAAGCGTCTCGTCGAACAGCACATCGCCGGCGGCTTGTTCCCCAGCCACGCGAAGAAGTTGCGCGCCGCTGAACCAGGGATAGCGTTCGGCCAGGGCTTTCAGGTCGCCGAGGTCTTCACGCGCCACCCGTCCGGGTTCCTCCAACAAGCGTGTCAGCCTTTCGCGGTCCATGATCTACCAGTTGCCCAGTGTGCGGTCGAAGATATCCTGCGCGAGCTGTTTGCTGATATCGCGCACAAGGCCATCCTCCACGCTCACAAGGTCCTGCGAGCTATCGTAGTCGGCGAAGCGGGAGACCGAGAACTCGGCGTTCTTCTTCGCATCAAGGCTGTTCATGTAGGTGACGCTCACGGTGATGGTGAGCCGGTTCAGCGCGGCGGTCTCGTTCGCCTGGATGTTGACCGGTTGCACATCGTAGCCTGTGACGGTGCCGCTGTAGCGCACATCACCATCCTCGCGGGCCAGCTTGAGCGGGGTTTGCGCCAGCAGCACATCACGCAAGGTCTCGGTGAAGGTCTGGGCGCTGTTCGGTGTGGCCAGTGGTGCGCGCGCCTCGAACAAGTCCACGCTCACCGTGCGGGCCTCGCCCACATCGCCACCGGTGAACGAATAGTTCACCCTGCACCCTGTGGCCAGGAGCATCACCAGGGGCAGTAGCAGGCGTGTCACGAGATATCGTACTCCTTGATCTTGCGGTACAACGTGCGTTCGCTGATGCCCAGTTCGTGGGCCGCGCTTTTCCGCCTGTTGCGGTGCTTTACCAAAGCCTTGCGGATCAGTTCCTTCTCCTTCTCCTCCAGGCTCAGGGTCTCTTCCACCTCGGTATGCGCCACGTCCTGGTGTTCTGTGGAACGGTCACCGACCCGTTCGATGGTCACCGTGCCACGCTCGGCCATGGGCTGTTCGAAGAACACGTCGGGTTGCGCGGGTTCAATGATGCGCGTGTTGATCGGCTGGCCTCCGCCGAAGGCCTGCAACTGGGTTTTCAGGGAGACCACTTCCTCCTGCAACCGGCGCACCAGCGTAAGCATGAGCTCGCGCTCCTGGCCCGTCACCACCTCAGGTTCCTGACGGCCTACCAAGGCCGGCAGCAGGGGCGCATCCACTTCGGGCAGGTAGCGACGCAGCTTCACGGCGTCCATCACCCGGTTGTCCTTCTCGATCACGTTCATCTGCTCCACGATGTTGCGGAGCTGGCGCACGTTGCCGGGCCAGCGGTAGCTGGTGAGTAGTCGTTGCGCGTCGTCGGTGAGGGTGATGGGATCCTTGATGCGGTAGCGGTCGGCGCTATCCACGGCGAACTTGCGGAAGAGCAGGTGGATATCGCCCGGTCGTTCGCGCAATGGCGGGACGATGATCGGGATGGCGTTGAGCCGGTAGTAGAGATCCTCGCGGAACGTGCCCTTCTGGAGCGCGAGGCGCATATCCACATTGGTGGCAGCGACCACGCGCACGTTGGTCTTTTGTGCTTTGCTGCTCCCCACACGGATGAACTCACCGGTCTCCAGCACACGGAGCAGACGCACCTGTGTGGTCAGCGGAAGCTCGCCCACCTCATCGAGGAAGAGCGTGCCACCGTCGCTCACTTCGAAGTAGCCCTTGCGGGCCTCGTGTGCGCCGGTGAAAGAGCCTTTCTCGTGCCCGAACAGTTCGCTGTCGATGGTGCCTTCGGGGATCGCGCCGCAGTTCAGGGCGTTGTAAGGGCCATGCTTGCGCTGGCTGTTCTGGTGGATGATCTGCGGCATCACCTCCTTGCCTGTGCCGCTCTCACCGATGATCAGCACGGACAGGTCGGTGGGGGCCACCACAGCCGCGATCTCGATGGCGCGGTCAAGTTCCGGCGAGTTGCCGATGATGCCGTAACGCTGTTTCAGCGGTTGTACGTTCATGCGCGTTGCTCCATGGGTTGTGTGGCCACGCTCGCGTGATCCACAAGTTCGATCACTTCCCCCTGCAATGAGCCGGCCGTTCCGCTGGTCACGCGCACGGAAACGTATTGCCCGGGTCGCAATTCAGTATCGGCGGTCCACCGCGGCACGATCACCACCGCGTTCTGTCCATTGCGCCCGTAGAGGTGGTCGGCGCTCCGCTTGCTTACGCCTTCGATCAGCACTTCCTGGATCTGTCCGACGTGCTGTGCGTTCCGTGCGTGTGACATGCGTTTCTGCAGGTCGATGATCTCCTGCAGACGTCGGCCCTTGACCTCCTCCGGCACATCGTCGGGGTACTTGCGTGCGGCCAGGGTCTTTGGTCGCTCGCTGTACTTGAACATGAAGGCCATATCGTAGCCCACGGTTTCGATCAGTTCCAAGGTCTCCTGGTGATCTTCCTCGGTCTCGCCACAAAATCCAGCGATGATGTCGGTGCTGATGGCGCAATCGGGCATGTGCCTGCGCACACTGGCGATCCGCTCCAGGTACCACTCGCGCGAATAGCCGCGGTTCATGCGCCCAAGAACGGCGCTGCTGCCGCTTTGCACGGGTAGGTGGATGTACTTGCAGATGTTCGGGTAGCGGGCCATCACTTCCAGCACCTTGTCGGTCATATCCTTCG
>JBDTNF010000128.1:0-2912 GCA_039933875.1 Flavobacteriales bacterium
GGAGTTTTGGCTCACCGAAACCCAACTCCTCGACCGCCCATGAAACACGGTACGCTTCTCTCCATCGGCCTTGCGCTTGTGCTCGGCTCGACATCGCTCGCCGGCCTAGCGCAATACCAAACAGGATCACCCGCGAACGGTCTTGCGGGCAACCTCCACGCCATCGATCTTGCCGTGCAAGGACCGAACACCTGCGGGCCGTACTCGTTCACCATGGTGAATCCGGGCGCGGCATGGGGGACCAACTATGGGGCGGTACCCAGCTACTACAACGTGCAAGCCGGCTCGGGTACGCAGCAGCTCCAGCTCCAGTTCCGCTACGAGATCTCGTCCGTCGCTCCGGCACCTACGTACCAATTCTGGATCGATGGCCAGTTCTGCTCCAGTTGCACCGTGCAATTGACTGCGCACATCCCGGGATTCTCGGGGGACCCCAACATCAGCATCTACACGGATGCCCTCACCATAACCCATCAGGCCGGGGACGCCTGGGCAGCACCGAACAATGGTATCCGTGAGTTCGGCGTTCGGGTGAACCTCTTCGGCAACCCCAACTGCGAAGTGCGGTTCAAAGCCGTAATGATCGGCACCACCTTCTCCCAGGTGCTCGGCTACTACGATGCTCCTGCGCTGCCGCTGTACATCCTGCGCGATCCGCCCGGCGATGGCAGCTACAGCTCCATCACCATCTCCGACGGTGCCTGTGTCGGCTCCACCACCTCGGTGACCACGGGCTCCACGCAGGATGCGTACTTCAAGGCGCGTGTCGGTGTGGCCGGCACCGTTCCCTTCATAGGCCTGGAATACGACATCTACGGTGAGATCGGCACTGACTACCATGCTTCGCAGACCGAGCAACAGAACTTCGATATCACCACCTGTTT
Organism: Flavobacteriales bacterium; assembly: GCA_039933875.1. Lineage (GTDB taxonomy): Bacteria > Bacteroidota > Bacteroidia > Flavobacteriales_F > PHOS-HE28 > PHOS-HE28. The sequence continues at coordinate 885 of JBDTNF010000128.1, forward strand.
CCAGAACACCCAGGTGATCTCCACCGGTGCCACCGGGTCACCCGATGATGTGTTCATCGGCAGCGCGATCCGCTACGCTTACGGCTTCGGCCAGGTGATCACCCGCACCGCCTGTGGCACCATCGAGAAGGACGCCTACTTCGCCAACGGACCGGTCGGGGTGAACAGCAGGTATGCGTACACCGAAAGCCAGATCCGCAATTCGATCATACCCGACCAGGAGGATCTCATCGCCGGCTTGATCCCCGGCACCAGTGGCTACCGCGATGCCGTGAGCCAACTCGGTGTGTGGGCCCAGACCCTGGCGATGAACGATGCCATCAAAGCGGCAGCCGTGGTGGATGATGTGGAGAGCTTCAGCGGCGGACTTTCCGAAGACCACACCTACACCACCACCACCACGGAAGCGCGGAGCATCAGCTACGAAGCCACCGTGGATAGCGGGTTCACCGGTGAGTTCGGCGTGAACATCGGCGGCACCGGCGTTACCGCAGGAGGTGGGATGCACTTCCAGCAGGGATACGGTTCCGGCCAGAACTCGAGCAATTCCGTTGAGAACACGATGGCCTATCACTTGGCGGACGATGACGGCTTGGACCAGTTCACGGTGAACATCGCCAAGGATCCCGTCTTCGGCACCTTCGTCTTCACGCTCGAACCCAACAGCTCCCAGACCAGCTGCCCATACGAAGGCGGCGAACAGCTCGACCAGCCCTCGCTCTCCGTGGGCGTCCCGGGGAACACGACCATGGTGGTGAACGAAGCACCGCTCGGATCACAGGTGAACTTCCCTTTGTACGTGTGCAACAACAGCACCGAGGACCGCACGTACCACTTGAAATTCAGTTCCGCCACCAACACCGAGGGCGCGATCCTCACCGCCTTCGGGAACCAGTTGAACGGTAACGATGACGGTATCGAACTGGAAGTTCCGGCCGGCGATTGCCTCAATGTGACCAACCTCATCCTGGCAGAGAACGGTGGGGTCGTGGACTACGAGAATATCCTCGTGTACCTCTACTCCTTGTGCGACGGCGACATCAGTTCCAGCGTCACCATCTCCGCGTACTTCGGTGTGGGCAACGTTGCACCGGACCCCTACTGCAAGCCACCGAGCCTGGGCGATATCATCTACGGGAACTACGTGGACGGCGTGCAACTCGCTGACATCGAGAACCTGAACACCGGAGGCATCCCGCCGCCTTCGGGCTACGTGGACTACAGCGCCGACCACTTCACCACACTGTCGCGGAACAGCCAGCAGATGCTCATGGTGACGGCGGGACCGAGCGACCTCATCCTCCTGACCGCGTGGATCGACTACGACCAGAACGGTACCTACGATGCCGACGAGAAGATCGGCGAGGGCACCTTCTTCCCCTTCGGTGATCGCCGTGTCCCGTACTTCTTCCAGGTGCCTGCCACGGCCTCGGTCGGGAATACCCGCATGCGTGTGCGCGCCGTGTATGTGGCACCCGGTGAGCCCACGCCCATGGATCCCTGCTACGCCTACCAGTACAGCGAGATCGAGGAGTACGGCATCACCATCGACGGCAACACGCCGTTGGATTGCAACGGCACGCCCAACGGTCCGGCCAACCCCGGGAACTCATGCAATGACGGAAACCCATCCACGGTGCTCGACTTCTACCAATCGAACTGCACGTGCGCTGGAATACCCACCGATTGCAACGGCATCGCGCTCGGTACTGCGCTCCCCGGCACCTCTTGCGATGATGGCAACGCGAATACCGGAGGCGATGTCTATGATGCGAACTGCGCATGCGCTGGCTTGGCGTTCGACTGCCTGGGTGTCGCTGGCGGAACCGCCCTGGCGGGCACGCCGTGCGACGATGGCGACGTGACCACCGGCAACGATGTGTACGATGGGAACTGCAACTGCGCGGGTCAGCTGATCGATTGCTTGGGCGCGATCGGCGGCAATACCTTGCCGGGTACACCATGCGATGATGGCAACCCACTTAGCGGCGGCGATGGGTACAACATCAATTGCCAGTGCGTGGGTGC
>JBDTNF010000129.1:0-30989 GCA_039933875.1 Flavobacteriales bacterium
AGCTGGGGCGGCATGCTCAATGGCCTGCTCACGTTGCGCGGCGCGTGGGACAAGGTGCGCGAGGACCCCGTGCTGAAGTTCTTCGTGGTGGCGGTGACCTGCTACGGCATGGCCACGCTCGAAGGACCGCTGCTCAGCCTGAAGTCGATCAACGCGATCGCGCACTTCACCGATTGGATCATCGCGCACGTGCATATCGGCGGCCTTGGCTGGAACGGCTTCATGGCCTTCGGCATGATCTACTGGCTGGTGCCACGCCTGTATGGCACCACCCTCTTCTCGAAGAAGCTCGCCAACCTGCACTTCTGGCTGGGTACCCTGGGCATCATCTTCTATGCGGTGCCGCTCTACTTCGCGGGCTTCTTCCAGAGCATGATGTGGAAACAGTTCACGCCTGACGGTTACCTGGTATACAAGAACTTCCTGGACACGCTGCTCGAGATCAAGTACGCCTACTGGCTGCGTGCGCTGGGTGGCAGCATCTATCTCATCGGCGCGCTCATCATGGTGTATAACGTGGTGAAGACGGTACGTGCAGGAAAACTGATCGCCAACGAGGACGCAGAAGCCGCACCCCTTGAAAAAGTGGCCGCGGTGAGCGAGCACGGCCACTGGCACCGCTGGATCGAGCGCCGCCCCATCCAGATGCTCATCTTGAGCCTAGTGCTGGTCGCGATCGGAGGTGCGCTGGAGATCATACCGACGTTCCTCGTGAAGAGCAACATCCCCACCATCGCCAGTGTGAAGCCTTACACGCCGCTGGAACTGCAGGGCCGCGACATCTACATCCGCGAGGGGTGCTATACCTGCCACAGCCAGATGATCCGTCCGTTCCGCAGCGAGACCGAACGTTACGGCGAGTACGCGAAGGCCGGTGAGTTCGTGTACGATCACCCGTTCCAGTGGGGCAGCAAGCGCACCGGGCCTGACCTGTTGCGCGAAGGCGGCAAATACCCGAACAGCTGGCACTACTACCACATGTTCGATCCACGGAGCATGAGCCCGGGCTCACTGATGCCACCCTACACGCACCTCTTCGAGAACGCGCTGGACACGAGCACCACCGCGAAGAAGATCGAAGCCATGCGCACCATGGGCGTGCCCTACGCGGATGACTTCGCCGCGAAGGCCAATGCCGACCTGATGGCGCAGAGCGCGCTGATCACTGTGGACCTGAAGAAGGCCGGCATCGACGCACCCAGCGACATGGAGATCATCGCGCTGATCGCTTACCTGCAACGTGTCGGTACGGACATCAAGGCGAAGGCACCCGCCGCCGCCGCTGCACAACCCTGAGCCATGTTGAAGTTCATCAAGCACCATCTGGATACGATCACCGGTGTCGGTGTCTATCCGTCCATCTCGTTCCTGATCTTCTTCGGTTTCTTCCTGCTCGTGCTGCTCTGGGTATGGAAGGTGAGCCGCTCCCACATCGCATACATGGCCTCGCTGCCGTTAACGGATGACCTCAACCGCCCTGAAACCGGTCCCCATGCGCACTGATCGTTCCTTCCCTGCTCGCGCCCTCGCACTGCTACTCACCGTTGTACTTGTGGCGCCGTTGTTCGCGCAGGCCGCTTCACCGGCCCCGGCGACCAGTGGCGAACCGCTGTTCCGCGTGGACAACGCCCTGAACTACTCCATGATCGGCCTCGCGCTGGTGCAGGTCATCTTCATCCTCTCCCTGGCGGGCATCATCCGCACGATGGGCGGACCGGCGGTATGGGCGAAGTCCTTCACCCAAGGGAAGAGCCGTGCGGCCGTGTTGCTTCCCTTGCTTTTCGCACTCAGCCACGCTGCCAACGCACAGGCCTACACCGGTAACGAACCGGGCATGAGCAACTACGATCTGTTCTGGGTGCTCTTCGTGGCGAACGTGTTCCTCTTCGGGATCCTTGCCGCGCAGATCGTCATGCTGCGCAGCATGATCAAGGCCGTTGTGGGTGCTGTATCCGAACCCGCTGGCAGCGTCATCAGCACCGGACCGACCTGGGTTGATCGCCTGCTGAAGCGTCTTACGCGCCAAGTGGAGATCGAAAAGGAACAGGACGTCCTGATGCACCATGAGTACGACGGCATCCGGGAACTGGACAATGTGCTACCGCCTTGGTGGGTGTGGCTGTTCTACGGTTCCATCGCGTGGAGCGTGGTCTACCTGGTGAACGTACACGTCATCAAGATCTGGCCCGACCAGAAGACCGAGTACGTCAACGAGATGGCTCAAGCGGAGGCCGATGTCACCGCGTACAAGGCCACCCTCACCAATACCGTGGACGAGAACACGGTCACCGCCAGCACAGAACCTGATGTGCTCGCGGCCGGCAAGGCCACCTTCACCCAGTTCTGCACTGCCTGCCACGGACCCCACGGCGCCGGATCGGAAACGTCTGTCGGGCCGAACCTCACCGATCCGTATTGGATCCATGGTGGTGGCATCAAGAACGTCTTCCACACCATCACTTATGGTGTGACGGAGAAAGGCATGATCAGCTGGAAGGCACAACTGCAACCCGCCGAGATCCGCGCGGTGGCCAGCTACATCCTGAGCCTCAAGGGGACCGGCCCGGCGGACCAGAAGCCACCACAGGGCGACCTGTGGACGGAGCCCGCCGACAGCACCGGCACCGCACCTGACAGTACGGCCGCACCCGCCGACAGCGCGCGGTTGGTGACCAATTGACATGAGCGCACAACCCACCCATATCAAGCGTGACGAGAGTTTCCGCGATGCGATAAGCACCGTGGACAAGCGCGGTAAGCGGGTGTGGGTGTATCCGAAGAAGCCGACCGGCAAGTTCACGCGGTGGCGCCAGTGGTTCGGCTATTCGCTGCTCGCGCTGCTCTTCGTCGGTCCCTTCCTGCGCATCGGCGGCGAGCCGCTGCTCATGATCAATGTCGTCGAGCGGCGCTTCGTGTTCTTCGGCCAGGTCTTCTGGCCGCAGGACTTCCTGATCTTCGTGGTGGGCTTCATCACCTTCATCATTTTCGTGGCGCTCTTCACCGTGGCGTTCGGGCGGTTGTTCTGCGGCTGGGCCTGCCCGCAGACCGTGTTCATGGAACACGTGTTCCGCAGGATCGAGTACGCCATCGAGGGCGACTGGAAACAGCAACAAACCCTGAACAAGGGGCCGATGACCGCGGACAAGGCGTGGAAAAAGACGCTGAAGCATACCCTCTTCTTCGTCATCAGCTTCTTCATCGGCAACACCTTCCTCGCGTACATCATCGGCAGCGACGAACTGCTGCACATCATGCGCGACCCGAGCGCCAAGCACATGGGCGGCCTCATCGCCATGACCGTTTTCAGCGGTGTGTTCTACGGCAACTTCGCGTTCTTCCGCGAACAGGCCTGCACGACGGTATGTCCTTACGGCCGTTTGCAGAGCGTGCTGCTGGACCGCAAGAGCATCGTGATCGCCTACGACCATGTGCGGGGCGAGGCGCGCGGGCTGTTCCGCAAGGGCGAAGAGCGGAGCACCGCGGGCAAGGGCGATTGCATCGATTGCAAAGCGTGCGTGCACGTGTGCCCCACGGGCATCGACATCCGCAATGGGACGCAACTGGAGTGCGTGAACTGCACCGCCTGCATCGATGCGTGCGACCACATCATGCGCAGTGTCGACCTTCCTGTGGGCCTGATCCGCTATGCGAGCGAAGCGGAGATCGTGGACAAGAAGCCCTTCCTCTTCAGCGCGCGCATGAAGGCCTACACCGCTGTGCTCACCATCCTGGTGGGGGTGCTCACCACGCTCATCGTGCTGCGCACCGACACCGACACGAACGTGCTGCGCACGCCCGGCATGCTCTTCCAGACGCAGACGGACGGTCGTATCAGCAACCTCTACGCGATCAAGACGATGAACAAGACGCACCACGACCTGCCCATCCGGTTGGAACTGATGAACGTCACCGGCGAGATCAAACTGATCGGGAAGGCGCTGGACCTGAAGGCCGGTGAGTTGGGCCAGGGCGAGCTGTTCATCATCCTGCCGACCGACCAATTGCAGGGCATGAAGACCAAAGTGGTCATCGGCGTCTACAGCGGCGACCGGCTGCTGGAAAAGGTGAGCACATCGTTCGTTGGACCGATCAAACCCATACGCTCATGAACTGGGGAAAAGGGATCGCATTGACGCTGTTCGCCTTCGCCGGACTGATGGCGTGGTTCGTGGTGATGGCCGCGCGCAACCCGGAACCGCTCGTAACGGAGCAGTACTACGAGCACGAACTGAAGTACCAGGCGCGCATCGACAACACCAGCCGGGCGAACGCGCTTGCTCCTGTGAGGATGGACCTCACCGCGAAGAGCATCCGCCTCACCTTCCCACCCGCGATGCACGGCCGTTCCATCACCGGCCAACTGACGCTGCTGCGCCCGAACGACCCAACGGACGATCGCGAACTGCAGGTGGCCCCGGACAGCAGCGGTGTCTTCCAAGCCGGTGCGCTGGACCTCGTACCCGGGCGCTACAACGCGCTGCTCGAATGGAGCGCCGATGGCGTGGCCTATTACACCGAAGAGAAACTCGTGGTGCCATGAACGCGTGGTTCGTCACGGCCTTTGCTCTTGGCGCGGCAGCCAGCGCGCATTGCATCGGCATGTGCGGACCGATCGCCTTGGCGGTGCCTTCTCCCACACCGGGCTGGCGCGCGCGTGCCGTGAGCACCTTGATCCTGAACAGCGGTCGCATCACCACCTACGCATTGATCGGTCTGGGGTTCGGGACCTTCGGACAGGGTCTTCGCCTGGCGGGCCTTCAACAGGGCGTTTCGATCTTGGCTGGTGCGGTGCTGCTGCTTTCGGTGATCGTGCCCGGCCTCCTGGAGCGTTGGAGCCCCACTGGTAAACTCGCGATGCTCATCGCACGGTCGCGCGGCATGCTGGCGCGCAACCTCAAGCGCACCGCGCCCGAAGCGCTCTTCCTGACCGGTGCGCTGAACGGCCTATTGCCTTGCGGTTTGGTTTACGCCGCAGCGATCGGCGCAACCGCGATGGGCACCGCCACCGAAGGCGCTCTTTTCATGGTGCTCTTCGGCCTGGGCACCTTGCCTGCACTGATCGCCTTGCGCATGAGCGGCGGCATGATCGGCACCAACGCACGGGTCCTGCTGCGGCGGGCATCACCGGTGCTCGTCTCAGCAATGGCGCTCCTTCTGATCCTGCGGGGATTGGAATTGGGCATCCCCATGGTGAGCCCGTCACCGACCACCACACCCGCCGAAATATCCACTTGTCAGTAACGGAACCTCCGACCTTTCATTGATCAACCCCAACACCATGACCACTGCGACCGAAAAACTCGTCCACATCGGCGACCTGCATAGCGACCACATGCTTTGGATGAACACGCTCTCCTTCTGCAAGGATGAGATCGGCATTCTGGAGAAGCGGATGGAGGAGATCGCCGAACGGAACACCGTCACGGACATACTCGCCGAGTTGGAGCACTTCCAGAACCAGTACATCCGCCAGCGCGAAGTGATCGATGAACTACGCCACGACCTGAAGCAGCACGAGAACGCCCTGGAGAAGGAAGTGCGCGATCGCCCCGTGGCTGTGGACCACCGCCTGTTCAAAGACCACACCGCGCACCGCGAGGCCATGGCCACGTTCGAGAAGCTCTACCGCGAGCTGAAGGACGAGTTCATGCACTGGCTGGCGAAGCGCATGTGACCCACGCGCGCTGCGATGGGGAGCCCGATCAAGAGAAGGCCAGGTGCGCTTTCACAGGCCGCTGCGATCAAGATGGCACCCGAGCGGGCTGCTCGGTCCGCTGAGCATAGAACCGGTCCAGTTGCCTGCGCAGGGAATAGTAGCGGTACAAGCCGATGACGACGAAGAACGCGCTGAGCACCAGGGCGAGGTAACCCGTCCATCGCAGTTCACCATGGCCTTCCACCTGGATCAGGGCGATGCCCCCGATCAGGAGGTACAGGCTCGATCGGATGTAACTGAGCAAGGTGGTCTCGTTGGCGAGGCGTGTGCGGACCAGGGCCAGATGATCCCGGAGGATCAATGCATCCTGATGCCTGAATTCAGGATCGGTGCGCAACATGGACCGTAGCAACCTGCGGGAACTCATCCGACACAAAGATGCGAACACCGCGGGACCTTATCGCCCCGCGAATTCCTCTTGCTATGTGACGATCGTCACGTTCGGCGGGGCCGGGACAAGGGATCTTTGTACAAACAACAGAACGATGAAACCGAATTTGAGTGGTGCGGACCGGGTGATCCGCTTGATCCTTGCCGCGATCACGATAGGTCTCTACTTCTCCGGAACGGTAGCCGGAACACCGGGCATCGTGCTGATGGTGGTGGCAGCGGTCCTCGCGCTTACGAGCTTCGTGAGTTTCTGTCCCATCTACGCGGCCCTCGGTTGGCGCACCCGCAAGGCATGAAGCACGCGATCGAAGCCGTTTGGATGGGCAAGATGCAGTTCAACGCCCTCGTGAACGGACATACCATCGTGATGGACGCGCCCGAGCGCGTGGGCGGTGAGGACCACGGCCCGATCCCGAAGCCGTTCGTACTCTCGGCCCTCTCCGGCTGTACGGGAATGGATGTGGTGGCCCACCTGCGCAAAGCTGGAAAGCCGGTCGACTCGCTTTCCATCGCCGTGAGCGGCGAGATCAGTAAGCCGCCGCCCATCATCTACACGTCCGTTCATTTGGTCTATGACTTCCGCGGGCCTGAAGAGGCGAAGGAGGAAGCGCTCAAGGCCGTGGCGGTTTCGCAAGAGACGACTTGTGGCGTCAGCTTCATGTTGAAGCGCATCATGCCTGTAACGTGGGACGTGCTGTACAATGGGATCATGGTCTTCACAAACGATCCGCAAAAGCTGGTGCACGCATGAACCGGCGCCGGCTCATTACTCTCGCGGTCGCTGCAGCTGGCGCCGTCGCGGGTTGGTTCTACTGGCGTTTCGTCGGATGCTCCACAGGGAGTTGCGCCATCACCTCCCACCCCGTCAACAGTTCGCTCTACGGCGCGCTGATGGGTTGGTTGGTGGCTGATCTCGTTCTACCCAGGACCACAAAGAACTCATCGCCAACGAACTGAACCCCTGATAAATACACTACCATGCTCAGAACACTGTTGGGCCTAGGCCCCAAAGTCGATGTCGCTCAATTGCTCGCTGAAGGTGCCATCGTTGTCGATGTGCGCACGAAGGGTGAGTACGCCGGTGGCCACGTGAAGGGATCCGTCAACATCCCATTGGACCGGCTTGAACAGGAACTGCACCGCCTGAAGCGTGAAAAGACCGTGATCACCTGTTGCGCCAGTGGCATGCGCAGCGGCTCAGCGGCCACCATCCTGCGCAACCACGGTTTCCAGGCGCACAACGGTGGTCCGTGGACCAAGGTGCAGGCCGCGATCAACAACAAATGAAGGCTCGCATGCTGACCGGATGGACCGTGCAGCGGTGGCTCCGCCTGGCGTTCGCCGTGTTCTTCGGTATCACAGGCATCGTCAACCATGAGCCCGTGGCCCTGATCGCGGGTGCGTTCTTCGGCGCACAGGCTCTGTTCAACGTCGGCTGTTGTGGCGTTCCCACATGCGCACCTCGTGTGAACGATGTGAACACCGCACAGGAGAACGCACCCGAGGTCGTGTATGAAGAGATCACCTGAAAATGTCCAGAACGAACAGCTCCTTCAAGGAACTCATCAACGGCAGCAAGCCGGTGGTGGTCGATTTCTTCGCTGAATGGTGCGGGCCGTGCAAGGCGATGAAGCCGATCCTGGAGGACTTCAAGCATGCCGTGGGTGACAAGGCGGTGGTGCTGAAGATCGACGTGGACCGCAACCCGGCCGTAGCACAGGCCTATCGTGTGCAAGGCGTACCCACGCTGGCCATCTTCAAGAACGGCCAGGTCGTGTGGCGCACCGCTGGCGTGATCAGCGCAGCGCAACTGCGGCAGGCGCTGGAGCCGTTCCTGTAACGGGATCAACCCATCAGCGACACGACGGTGATCGCCCCACGCGTCATGGTGATGAGCCCGCGTTGCGCCAGTTGATGCAGCAGGCGCGTGATCACCTCCCGCGGCGAGTTCAGTTCCTGCGCGATCTCCTGGTGGGTCACCTTCACGGTGTGTTCACCCGTCGCCTGGACACGCTTCACCAGATAGGCCCGTAGTTGTTCGTCGAGGTGTGAGAAGGCCACCACTTCGATCGCCTCCAACAGTTCGGTGAAACGTTGAGCTTGTGTACCAGCCACGAACCTCCGCCACTCCGGGTACACCATCCATTCCTCCATGCAGCGCACAGGGACCATCAGCAGCTCTGCGTCCTCTTCCACCACAGCGACCACCGTACTCGCCGCGTGACCCGTGCAGCAGGTCATGCTCATGGCGCACGATTCACCCGGCATGATGTGGTAGAGGTAACGCTCCTGACCATGCTCGTTCTGGGCCAGGATGCGGAGGCTGCCGCTGAGGACGATGGGGATGTTCACGATGGCATCGCCCACACCCATCAACACTTCACCGGCGGCCAGCGTGCGATGCGTGGCCTCGTGCTCCAGTGCCCGTTGAAGGGCGGCATCCTTGAACATGAGGGCAAAGTAGCATTGTTCGCCCGATCGCTTAACCGGGCGTCTGTCCGGTGGGAGGTTCGGTCGACCGTGCCCGGTAGGTGAAGAAGAAATTGGCCCAGATGATCTTGCTGAGCGCATAGTAGAACGGCGCACCGATCACCAGCGCGCCGAGGATCAGCGCGACCTGGATCCACAACGCTGTTGCTGGGAAGAGCACGCTCATCGCGACCCAGCACGTGACACTCACCGCGACCCCGATCGCATAGGAGACGTACATCGCACCGTAGTAGAAACCTGGTTCCTTGACGTACTTCCCGTGGCACACCGGACATCGCTCATGGGTATCGCCCGCCTTCGCGAGATCGTAAGGATGCGCGGTGAAGAACTCACCCTCGTGGCAATACGGGCATTTGAAGTGGACGATGCTGTAGAGCTTGGTCGCCTTCCATTCCATGCTTCAAAGTGACGCTATCCGTAGTCCCTGCCAGGTGACAATCATCACGGTCGCCCAGGCTATCTTGTCCGCATGTCGATCGAGTTCATCCTCTACGTGGCGGACCAAGGAAAAAGCGCGCGCTTCTACTCCGACTTGCTGGGTCAGGCCCCGACGCTGGATGTACCCGGCATGACGGAGTTCACGCTGCCCGGTGGTTGCAAACTCGGACTGATGCCCGAGGATGGGATCGCACGCATCATCTGTGGGCCGATGCCGCACCCAGGCAAGGGACAGGGCGTGCCCCGCTGTGAGGTCTATCTGTTGGTGGACGACATTGTACAAGCCTGTGACCTAGCAGAGCGCGCGGGAGCACGCGCGGTGAACGCCGCCGCCGACCGCGATTGGGGGCATCGGGTGGCCTACTACGCCGATGCCGATGGACACATCATCGCATTGGCCACCGCACTTCGCTGATCCGCTCAGTCCTGGTGGTGCAGCACCAATAGCGGCAGATCCGCCGCAAGCGCCATGCGCTTGGCCAGGCTCGTATGGAACATGCTTTCCATCAAGGGCAGGTGCCGGTGCAACACCGCGATCATATCCGCCTTGCGCTGGTGTGCCGTGTGCTCAAGACCGTCCACCACATCCCGCCCATGCGACTCGGTGAAGCTGTGCGGCACATCCTTCAAGGCGAGGTCGTACAGACCATGGCTCCAATGGTCAGGCCGGTCCTGCGGCTCCTGTTCCACATGGGTCACGATCACTTCGGCCTTCTTCAACAGGGCGATGGTGCGCAACGGCGCGAGGTCGCTGAGCGACACATCCTCATAGTCATCGGCGAGCAGGATGCGACCCACATCCCTGGTGTGCGCGCTCTCCGGCACGGCCAACACCGGAACACGTACCTGCTTGAGCACGTCGGTCGTGTTGCTTCCAAAGAACATGGACCCCGTTCCCCCTCGCTTGCCCATCACCACCACATCAGCCCCCTTCTCCACAGCGATCGCATGGATCGTGCTCGCCAAAGCACCGATCATCACTTCGTGCTCCACACCCGTTGCGCCGGTGCGTTCCGTGAAGTCGGCTGTGAAGTCGCGCATGTCGTCCTCCGAAGCCAGCAGCAACTCCGGCGACCACGCGGCGGGTACCAGTGGTGCGCTGATGTTGTAATCCATGAAGATGTGCAGGAAATGGTACGTATTGCCCGTCGGCCCGAAGAGCCGGACGGCATATTCGGCGGCGTGCATCGCATTTTCGCTGAAGTCGGTGGGAATAAGGATGCGGGCCATGGGTTCGTCTTTGCGCAAGGATACCAAGGGCTGAAGGCCATCAAGCTGACGAACGTCAGGGCCGGAACGGACGAACATCAGCCTGCAAGCGAGGCCCGAAAGCGAGTTTCGCGACACCGGAAGCGCTGTGTACTCTCCTGCGCTGCGACCGGTCATCATACAGGGCATGGCTTGGATCAGGGACCATCAACAACACGAAGCGGAGGAACGCCTGCGACTCCGGTCCTCGCTTATCCTGGCGGTGTCGGCACTCAGCACCCTCGTGATCATTGGCACGGTCGCCATGCGTCACCTGGAGCATTGGTCCTGGCTATCGTCGTTCTACTTCAGCGTAACCACTCTGGCGACCGTCGCTTACGGCGACCTGTACCCCACACACGACCTTTCCCGGTTGTTCACTTCACTCTACGTCATAACGGGTGTGACCACCGCCTTGACGGCCATGACCATCGTGGGCCGCAACTATCTGGGATACATCGAGCGCAAGCTGCTCCGCGAACGCTTGCGTGAACGCCGGTCACAACGCACACCCGAGCACGTATCGTCGAAACATCGGGGTCACTCCTCACCGTGAATACGTCCGATGGCGCAACTCAGGTACGACTTCGCCTGCTCCATCAAACCACCCGTGCCCTGCTCGGGATAGCCCAGGCCGCTCAACACATCGGCCACTTCGAGCCGCGTGCCGGTACCATCGTGGGTCACGCCCACCGTACCCGCTTCCGGGTCCACAGTCACACTCACGACGTAAGGAAGCTCCCCAAGCCGTCGGCGGATGCTGCTTGCGCAGCCGCTGCATTTCAGGTTGTCCACATGAAGGTTGAGCACTGGCATGGCGGAGGATGTTGCGAATACGAAGGACGCCATGGTGTGGAACGGGAGAAATGACATCGATCGTCCAACGGGCTGATGATCGTCATGAACCATATTTCCACACCCGGATAGGTTTGCCCAGAATGCCTGCAGTGCGGCTCATCATGTCCTCCTCTCCAATCACTTCCATCCGCCTTCTCATCCAGGAGTTGCTCCGGCATCGTGACCCCGCCGCATACGCCGATATCCTTGCCCGGTATGCTGTCCCCAGCGAGGATCTCGAGCCCTACTTCCGCTGGAACAGCAGGCACTACACCCGCACCTGCATCAACCGCAACGAGGATTTCGAGTTGTTGGTGATCTGCTACGAGCCTGGCCAGCGCACCAGCATCCACGACTATGACAGCCAGACGGCCTGGATCCATCCGGTGATGGGCGAGGTCGTTGAGGAGCGCTTCAACGCCACCGCGAACAATGGACTGAAGCGCCTACGCGAGATCCATCTGCATCCTGGAACGGATGATTCCCTCTCCGACGGCAGTTCGATCCATCGGTTCACCAACCGTGGTCCCGAGCGGGCCGTGACCTTGAACCTCTACGCGAAACCCGTGCGCAAATGGCATGTGTACGATGAGGGCACCGGGGTTCCGGTCGTTTCGCCCCCAGGACCGCCCAGATGAAAAGTGCGACCGACCGGCATGGCTATCTTGTCACCATGAGCAACGGTCTACTTCCAGGGCTTACCGCCGAGGATCGCGCACATGTGGGGGAGTTGTTGTTCGCTACTGCGGCCGAAGGCCTGGTCTTGGTGGACGAGCAGGGTACGATACTGATGAAGAACCCGCGCCTCGGCGAAATGTTCGGCTACGTGCCCGGGGAATTGTTGGGCCGGTCCATTGAGATCCTGATACCGCAGGCCGTCCGGCACCGACACACGGAGCACCGGGACCGATACAATGCTCGCCCGGTACAACGATCGATGGGCATAGGCTTGGACCTGCGTGGCGTTCGCAAGGACGGCACGGAGATACCCGTGGAGGTAAGCCTGAACCATTTCGAGGTGCATGGCCAGCGCTACGTGATGGGGCTCATTACTGACATTACCCTGCGCCGCAAGGCCGAGGAGGAACTACTGCGGGCCAACGATGAATTGGAGGACCGTGTGGAACAACGCACGGCCGAGCTGCGAGAGGCCGAGAACAACCTGCGTGAAGCCCTGGCGAAGGAGAAGGAACTCAACATGTTGAAGAGCCGCTTCGTGTCCATGGCGAGCCACGAGTTCCGCACACCGCTGAGCACCATCATGGGTAGCGTCGACCTGATCGCGCGCTATACCGAGGACCTGCCGAACGACAAGGTGGACAAGCATGTGGCGCGGATCCGCGCGAAGGTGCGCGAGATGACGGCCATGCTGAACGAGTTCCTCTCGTTGGAGAAGATCGACCAGGGCCTGGTGATATGCACGCCGGAGGAATTGGACATCGTGCATTTGTGCATCGAAATGATCGAGGAGTTGCGCCCCCTGGCCAGGACCGGCCAGTCCATCGACTACGACCACAACGGCAGCGAACGCACCGCGACTTTGGACAGCCGGATGCTTAACAACGTGATGAGCAACCTGGTGACGAACTCACTCAAGTACTCGCCGGAAGGGAAGCACGTGGAGCTGCGCACCTCCATCGCCAACGGCCGCCTCCTGATCACCGTGAAGGACCAAGGCATCGGCATACCGGAGGAGGACCAGCCACACCTCTTCGAGCGCTTCTTCCGTGGCGCCAATGCCGCGAACATCCAAGGAACCGGCCTGGGGCTCAGCATCGTGACCCGCTATCTGGACCTGATGAACGGATCGATCGGTTTCAAGAGCACCCCGGGCAACACGGTCTTCACCGTCGAACTGCCGCAACACCTGACCACATGAAGACTATACTGCTGATCGAGGACAACGCCGACATGCGCGACAATACAGCCGAGATGCTGGAACTGGCCGATTACCGCGTGCTGAAGGCGGAGAACGGCAAGCGCGGCGTTGAACTGGCCCGCACCCAGACACCCGACCTGGTGCTCTGCGACATCATGATGCCCGAACTGGATGGCTACGGTGTGCTGCACATGCTGGGCCGCAACCCTGCCACCGCGGAGGTGCCGTTCATCTTCCTGAGCGCGAAAGCCGAACGTGGCGACGTGCGCAAGGGCATGGAATTGGGTGCTGATGACTACCTCACCAAACCCTTCGAGGAAAGTGAACTGTTGAACGCCGTCGAAGGACGCCTGAAGCGGAGCGAGCTCTTCCGCAAGGGGTTCGATAGTGGCTTCGATGGTCTCAATAAATTCATGGACCAGGCGCGCGGGCTGGAGGCGTTGAAGGACATCGGGAAGGATCGCAAAACGCGGAAGGTGGCGAAGAAGGAGGTGCTCTTCCATGAAGGCGATGATCTACGAACGATCCCCTTCGTCGTGAGCGGCAAGGTGCGCACCTTCAAGATCAACAACGACGGGAAAGAGTTCGTCACCGGCCTGCACGGTGCAGGCGACTTCGTCGGTTACATGGGGCTGTTGGAGAACGGCCGCGCCATTGAGACCGCCGAAGCCATGGAGGATCTCGAAGTGGCCTTGATCCCGCGCGAGGACCTCCTGGCCCTGCTCTACAAGGACCGCGACGTGAGCATCCGTTTCATCAAGATGCTGGCGCGAGACGTGAAGGACAAGGAGCAGCACCTGTTGC
Organism: Flavobacteriales bacterium; assembly: GCA_039933875.1. Classification (GTDB taxonomy): domain Bacteria; phylum Bacteroidota; class Bacteroidia; order Flavobacteriales_F; family PHOS-HE28; genus PHOS-HE28. Next base: position 13,803 of record JBDTNF010000129.1, read on the forward strand.
AACTGGCTTATGCCAGCGTCCGACAACGCGTTGCTCAAGCCTTGCTCCGCGTGCATGATCGCTACGCGGAAGCGAAGGACCCCAGCCTGGGCGTTCGCATCAGCCGCGAGGACCTGGCCAGCATCGTGGGCACCGCGACAGAATCGTTGATCCGTTGCCTCACCGACCTGAGGGAGGAAGGCCTCATCGACACCCAGGGACGGGAGATCCGCATTGTCGACCGGGCGCGGCTGGAGAAGGTCGCGCGGAACTGACAAAGCGGAGGTTCACCAGCGCTTCCCCGATCAATATCACCCTGTGCTGACAACGATCAGCCCTGGAATGTCAGGTCGTGCTTCACTTCGTGGTCCAGATCCCCGAAGCGATGACCCACACACGCACACGTCCATTACCAATTCCCTCGGATGCGAGCCTGGCCCCACCTCCGAACTGCAACGTCGGAATTTGGATCGATACTCAGAAGGCCTCCCTCATCCGGTTCACCGGCAAGGCCCCCCAGGTAAGGACCGTGACCATGGACATGGAGCGCCACAAACACATCCTGAAGGCCAGGAACCACGGTGCGCGTGGTGGTGGTCCCCTCACAAGTTCCGAAAAACACGAACAGAGCGGTCTTGATGAAGAGATGCGCCGCTACCTCGCCGAGGTGATGGACGCGATCGGGCTGGCGGAACACATCGTGGTGTTCGGCCCGGCCCAGGTGAAGAACGAACTGGGGAAGGCCCTTCGCGAGGATGCCCGCTGGCGGAACGTCCAGTTGGACCTCATCACCGCCGATAGCATGACACCCAACCAGAAGGTCGCGTGGGTGAAGCGCTACTTCAACCGCTGAAGAGCATCCCTTCCTAGCTTCGGCGGCCATGGGAAAATGCGTGACAGCGGCCGAGGCGGTCGCATCCATCGAAGCAGGCCAGCGGATCTTCCTGCACGGGAGCGCGGCGACACCCCACGTCCTGCTGAACGCGCTTTTCGCGCGCGCCGATGAACTGTACGATATGGAACTCGTGAGCATCACCACGCTTGGTGATCTGGGATTGGACCGGCCGGAGGTGCAACGCGGTTTCTTCGTCAATTCCCTCTTCGTTTCAGAGAGCGTGCGGGATGCGGTGAACGGTCCGCATGGTGACTATGTCCCCGTTTTCCTGAGTGAGATCCCACGCCTATTCGACCGCAAGGTGCTTCCCCTTGACGTTGCCCTCCTGCATCTTTCACCACCGGACCGCCATGGATTCTGCTCCCTGGGCGTTTCGGTTGACGTGGCGCGCGCAGCGGTGCGCAATGCCCGCATACTCATCGGCCAGATCAATGCCCGCATGCCACGCACGCACGGCGAAGGACAGGTCCACGTCGACCGGTTGAACGCTTATGTGGAGGTGGACGAGCCGCTGCCGGAGGTGGATTATGCCGGCAGCATTGGTGAGCGCGAACGCCGCATCGGTGCGCATTGCGCGGGCTTGATCGAGGATGGGTCCACCCTGCAGCTGGGCATCGGCGCGATACCCGATGCGGTGCTGGGCTGCCTGCATGGGCATAAGGACCTCGGGGTGCACACCGAGATGTGTTCCAACGGGATCATCGACCTCATCGAACAGGGCGTGATCACCAACCGGCTGAAGCGTAAACATGCGGGACGCGTCGTCACCAGTTTCGCCTTGGGCACACGGCGGCTCTACGACCATGTGGACGACAATCCGGAGTTCGCCTTTCTCGATGCGCAGTATGTGAACGATGGCCACGTGATCCGGCAGAACCCCAAGGTCGTCGCCATCAACAGCGCCATCGAGATCGATCTGACCGGGCAGGTTTGTTCCGACAGCATCGGCATGTACCAGTACTCGGGTGTGGGCGGCCAGATGGACTTCATGCGTGGTGCAGCACTATCCGAAGGTGGCAAGCCGATCATCGCCATGGCCTCCACAACGCGCGATGGAGCTTCGAAGATCGTCCCCTTCCTGCGGCCTGGTGCCGGCGTGGTCACCACCCGCGCCCATGTGCATTATGTGATCACCGAATACGGCGTGGCAAATCTCTATGGGCGGAACCTGCGTCAACGCGCGGAGGCCCTCATTGCCGTGGCCCACCCCGATCACAGGGAAGCACTGGAGCGGGCAACGATCGAACGGTTCGGCTCCAAAGCGACTGCGGTGAATTGAAGACCCTCGCTCGCTTCCTCCTGGATCAACCCCGACGATCATTCGTTCGAATGCTGACCAGGATCGGTCGTGTGATCACAGGGATGAGCGTGTGGCTTTCCTGCGGGCGGCTAAAGATCCCCGTGCGTGGATCCCAGCGCGCCTAAATGCCCGATGCTGGACCATCAGGGCTCGTCGGCCTCGTAAAGCTTCAATCGGTCGCGTAACGAACGCATCTCGGCCTGCAAGTGCTCCATGCGCTCCAGCAAATGGCTGATCGCTTCGATCCCTTCGAGGTTGATGTCCAGATCGTAGTGCATCCGGGCGAGCTTCTCGATGTGCGGCAGCATGGCAGGTTCAAGGAGATCCTGTTGCTCCACAATGGTCACCCGGATGAGCCCACGGTCATGCAGGGCACGTACGAAGGAGATCTCCACGCCTTCCCGCGTACAGAACACCTCCAGGGAGATCAATTCATCGGTCGTCATGGGGTGGCTCCTTGGAGTTCGCGCAGAAGCTCGCGCTGCTTTTCGCTAAGCCCGGTCGGCAGTTTCACATTGAAGGTGACGATGAGGTCTCCGTGCCGGTCCTCGTGCTTGTATACAGGAAAGCCCTTGCCCTTCAAACGCACTTTCATACCGTTCTGCGTCTCGGGCTTCGCGGTCAATTTCACGCTTCCATCCAGGGTCTCCAGCATCAACTCACCGCCGAGCAGTGCCGTGTAGAGATCAAGGTCCACCGTGGTATGCAGGTCGCTACCGACGCGTTTGTACCGTGGATGATCGGCGATGCGGAAGGTGATGTAGAGGTCGCCGCCCGGCCCGCCGTTGGAGCCCGTCCCACCATGGCCGCCTATACGGATGGTCTGCCCGTTCTCGACTCCGGCGGGCACGGTCATCCGGATCTGCTTTCCGTTCACGGTCAGCGTCTGCTTGTGGGTGCGGTAGGCGGCCAGCAGGTCCAGTTGGAGTTCAGCGTGATAGTCCTGTCCACGGAATTTCCCCTGCCCACCCCGCCCCCTGAACATGGAACCGAAAAGGTCCGAGAAGTCCTCCTCCCCGGCACCACCGGTGAACTGCTCTCCACCACGATGTGATCCGTCGCCTCGCGCTCCTTGCTCCTTGCGCGCTTGCTCGTATTGGTCGGCGTGCTTCCAGTGCTCGCCGTACGCATCGTACTTCTTGCGGCTTTCCGGATCGCCGAGCACCTCGTTCGCCTCGTTGATCTCCTGGAACTTGCGCTTCGCCTCCGTATCGTTCGGGTTCAGGTCCGGGTGGTACTTGCGCGCCAGTTTTCGATAGGCTGCCTTGACCGCGTCCGAGGTTGCGCTCCGTTCAAGTCCCAGCACCTTATAGTAGTCCACTGCCATGCGGCCCCGAAGTTACCCGTGCCAACCATGCAACAGTATCCCGGTTCCGGGGCATACGGGTGCTGATCGGCGCCATCATGGAATACAACGGTACCATAAAGCGCCTGAAACGCCACTCCGAAGTGGGAGCCGCTTTTCCTCACGCTGTCCTGAAGCCGACTGACAACGGTCAGGGCGCCCGGTTCCCGGACCCACTAATCTTGAGCGTCGATACATCGAACGCATCGACCGGGATCTCATGACCAGCACGAAGAAGAACACCCGGGCAACCACGGTGCCGGGCATTGGTCGCAGCGCGAGCACCGACAGGTTCATGAGCGTGTCCGCAGCTTGGGCACACAAGAAGACCGCCATCGCGGAAGGCACACGGCGTAAGAAGGACAAATAGGTAACTGTTCATTGAACTGATCCCTTTCCCTGACATGAGACATCTGCTCCTCGCACTCCTTTGCATTTCAGCCACCTTCCGATCGGTCGCGCAGACCGAACCCGGTGGCACCCGGTTGAACGCCATGGTGACCGTGCGTGTGAGCGGGATGGATGAGGCCTTGTGGTCGAAGGTGAACGCCCGCGTGATGAAAGAACCGAACGCCAACGTCGAATACTCCTGCATCGCCACGGGCATCATCGTGTTGCGCATGCGCAACCTGGCCATCACGGAAAAGTCGGATGTCATGGCCCTCGTACGGCGTATCCTGACCGAGGCGGGTGTGAAGGGGCAGATCGACTACCTCGACGTTCATGTGGAGCCGGGCGACGGCAACCGATGTTGAGCTACTGCGTCGAATCGATCAGCGGATCTTCCGCGCGGTCGTGCTTGCCCTGATCGTCATCATGGGTGCCATCACCATGGCGCAGATGCTGCTCACAGAAGCGCCCACCGCATGACGATCTCTGCCACGCGCTGCGGTGAGCACGGGAATTGCCGGACCTTCGCCACCCAGTAGGGCAACCAAATGGCAGGATCAAAGACATTCCGCGCATGGCGCTTGTTCAGTTTCAAGGGCATCCCCGTGCGCGTGCATTGGAGTTTCCTGCTGCTGATCCTCTACGTGGTCTACTCCGCCATCGGTGAAGGCATGGACGTGCGGCGTACAGGCTTCGAACTCCTCTCCGTGGTGATCGTGTTCAGTTGCGTGGTGCTGCACGAGTTCGGCCACGCGCTCACCGCCTTGCGCTATGGCGTGCGGACACGCGACATCACCCTCTACCCCATCGGCGGTGTGGCCAGCCTGGAACGCATACCCGAGAAGCCGGCGCAGGAGTTCTGGATCACCGTGGCCGGTCCCGCCGTGAACCTCGCCATCATCATCCTCGCCGGCATTCCCTTCCTGTTGCTGGGCGCGCGCTTCGCGTTGGACCCTGTGGCCGACACCCCCACCGACCTGGCCGCGATGCTCGGGTTCCTCATCGTGATCAACAGCATGCTCTTCGTGTTCAACATCATCCCCGCTTTTCCCATGGACGGCGGGCGCATCCTGCGCTCGGTGCTCGCCATGCGCATGGACCGCGTGAAGGCCACACGGATCGCAACGACCTGCGGGAAGATCTGTGCGGCGGGCTTCGTGTTCGTCGCCTTCCGCTACAGCCAGCCCATGCTGGGCCTCATCGGTGCGTTCGTCTTCATGGGGGCCTCGGCGGAACAACGCCAGGCCGAAACACAAAGCGCCCTCCGTGGCCTGCGCGTGCGGGCGGTGATGCGCACGCGGTTCTGGCGCATGCCGGCCTCAGCCACGGTGCAGCAAGCGGCGGACGAACTGCTCGCCACCGGCGATCACGTGCTTGTGGTCACCGATCAGGAACGCTTCGAGAAGATCATCGCACGCAACGACCTGATCGCCGCTTTTCAACAAGGCGAACACACGACCACCCTGGCCGGCGTGAGCGGCACGGTGCCACCCCTGATGCACCCCGACACCGACATCCGGTCGGTGAACGAGCTTCTCGCGAGCGGCCAGTGGCCCCTGCTTCCGGTGGTCGAGAACGGCGCGGTGATCGGTATCGTTGAACTGGACAACCTGGGCGAGTACATCGCCTTGCACACCGCGAAACCCAAAGCGTAACGCGGTCGCGCCACATCGAACCCAATGGCACAGCACATCGTCCACATCCTGCACTCCGAGTTCATCACTCCTGACGTAAAGCGTTTCACGATCGAGCGGCCTGCAGGCTATGCGTTCGAACCTGGCCAGGCCACCGATGTATCGATCAACAAACCCGGCTGGGAGGACCAGTTGCGGCCGTTCACCTTCACCAACCTTCCGGGTGCGAAGAAACTGGAGTTCATCATCAAGATCTACGAGGACCACCATGGGGTCACGGAGCAACTGGGCCTGCTGCACACCGGCGATGAATTGATCCTGCACGATGTGTTCGGTGCCATCACCTACAAGGGCCCGGGCTTCTTCTTCGCTGCGGGGGCCGGTGTCACACCGTTCGTGGCCATCCTGCGCGAGCTGCACCACAAGGAGAAACTGCGTGGCAACACACTGCTTTGCACCAACAAGTCCGCCGACGATGTGATCCTCGATGACGAGTTCACGAAGATGCTCGGCAAGAACTTCCTGAAGGTGTTCACGCGCCAGCACGTGATCGGTTTCCATGAGCGCCGCATTGATCGCGACATGCTGATCACGCTCGTCCAGGATTTCGACCAACACTTCTATGTGTGCGGTCCGGATGATTTTGTGAGCAGCATCAACGCCATGCTCCTGGACCTGGGTGCCACTGCGGAGAAGCTTGTGTTCGAGCAATGAGGTAATGCTCAAAGGGCTAACATCCCCTTCACGACTCTCAAGAAGCTTACGCACCCTTGCCGCCAACGATCCGGTACCCCTCCTTTTTATAGCTTGCCTTGGGAATGCACGATAGCCACTTGGTAGTCTTGCCGTAGCGCCCAAGATCCGCCATGAGATATCTTCAAGAAGCTGGCCTCGTCCTTGCCATCATGGCAATGGGCACGAACCCCGTTGTGTGTCGCGCACAATTCGCCCCACCCAAGTGGATCCATGAGCAACTGCTCAAGTCATGCGCAAGTATGGCTGCGGAGGATCTGGATCAGGATGGCTTTGTGGATATTGTCGCGCTCGGTGATCGGGTCATCCTGTATCGCGGTGTTGACAACCAAACCAATTTCGATGAGCAGGTGCTCTTTGATGAGGCCATCCCTTATGAGTTCGATGCTGTTCATTTATTGGACGTCGACGATGATGGATCCACGGACATCTGTTTCTCCGCATCATATACCGTTTTCTCGGGGGCGCTCCTGTGGAGTAGGAATCTAGGAGATGGCGCCTTTGGCCCGTTGGAGGCATTCCCTCAGTCCGCGTCTTGGGTGAATGTTCAAGAGTTCACCCCGATGGATATCGATCTCGATGGGGACATGGATGCCTTGCTTCTCCTTACCCCTTCGAACCTTGTTCAGATGGAAAATCAGGGTGCTGGGGTCTGGAGCCCGCCTACCCAAGTGGCATCTCTTGACTATGATTCCGAGTTGATCGCCTTCGACTTTGACAACGACGGGCGAATGGACATACTCGCATCAGCCATTGTTGGGGCCACCATGGGAGTGAGGGTGCTTCAGAACAATGGCTTGGGCTCCTTCAACCTCACAACGAACTATGCGATCTCTGCATGCAACCCGTTCGGGGCTCTTGCTGCCGACGTCGACCTGGACGGCAACGATGATATCATCGATCGTACTTCATGCAACGGCGCCCTTGAATGGCGTCGCAGCCTTGGCAACGGGAATTTCGACCCTCCCCTGGTGCTGATGGCCTTCTCCGACATGCTCTATGATCTTGCGCAACTGGATGTGAACAATGATGGGCTCGATGACTTGGTCTCGCTGGAATACGAAAGTGTCGAGGTAGCACTGGCCGAAGGCAATGGTGTCTATGGCCCGGTCGGGCAATTCGTCGTTCCGCTGTTACCGACCACCAGCCCTTCTTACACGGCCATGTTGTTCAGTAACCTGGATGCGGATCAAACCGCGGAACTTCTCGTGGTGGACGGGGGCGTGATCACTTATCTCGACCTACCGGGTGATGCCATAACTCAATTCATCAAGCACCTCAACCCGGTGGTCACTCCAGAGGACCCCTTCTTTCATGTCTCGGATCTCAATAATGATGGGAACCCGGATGTCCTTCGCATTTCCGGAGCCTTCGGCGCCTTGGTCCTCCACGAGGGCCTGGCGAACCAGGAATTCGCCAAGGAACGGGTCCTGCTCACAGATGTTGGAGAGATCGACATCATCGACATGGATGGGGACGGCGATGAGGATCTCGTGATCACGAACGATTCCTTGGAGATCCACACCAACCAGGGCGGCTTCGTTTTCGCCGAGACCTATGCCGCATCCATGTCGAATGTTTACAGCCTTCGCTGTCATGATCTGGACGATGATGGGGATGTGGACATATTGTACAGCTTGGGTGGCGGCGGTCTTCATCTTCGGCGCTATCGCAACAACGGTAACAACACCTTCACCTCCCTACCCACCACTCCCGCTCTCCAATTCGGCAACACCCCGCGGGTTGTCGGGTTCATGGATGTGGACCAGGACGGTGATGAGGACATTCTCGGATTGTGGGACTACTATTCCCTTGAGTGGGTCCGCAATGATGGTGACATGAATTTCGGAGCGCGCTCGATCTTAGGGTCAGGCGCTTGGGTCTGGACCGTTGAGATCCTTGATATCGACATGGATGGGGACCTCGACCTGTACGGCACGGGGAGCAGCGACCCTGGTTTCTGGATCGAACATTTGACGGGTTCCGACTTTGAACCAGCCGTAGTGCTCATTGACAACACGTACGGCAATTGCGCGCCGCGCATCATGGATGTCGACCGTGACGGTGACCCGGATGTGGTCCTGCCACTACCCACCGCTGGTGGTGTGATGCGACTGAACGATGGAGCGGGGAACTTCGCAGCGGCCGAGCCATTGACCAGCGCCGAACTATTCGCAATGCCTTACCAAGGGTCCATACCTCATGTGGAGCCGTACGACATGGATGCTGACGGTGATATGGACTTCGCCTACTACACCGCCATTGGAGGATCCGATACTTACTACGGTATCGCATGGAGCGAGAATTTCGCTGCCGACCCCTACCATTTGTCAGGAACGATCTTCGCAGACATGGATGGCGACGGCGCCTTGGGGCTGGGTGAAGTTGGCCTGCCCGGTGCATCCGTCTCAGCTGACCCGAGCGGAAACATCGCGCTCGGTGGTGCAACCGGTACCTATCTGCTGTACAGCAATGCTGGTTCCCAATCTGTTTCGGCCACAGCGCCGAATGATATGTGGAGTCTTTCGAGCATGCCCGCGACCTATACTGTTTCGCCTTCCGACCTTCAGCCTGATTGGCCAGGCCTGGACTTCGGCTTCACGCCGACCATCGATACCAGCCTTGTCCATCCGGAATTGGTTCTGGCATCAGCGCCATGCGCCGATGCCACCTCCATGTGGATCAGTCTGATGAACGCGGGTACCCGGATCGAACATGGTACGATAGGTCTGACGCTAGACGACCTGTTCGAGTTTATCGGCAGTAGTCCTGTCCCGTCCAGCATCATCGGGAATACGCTGGCTTGGACCTTCGATACACTGTCCTTTGGTGCGACGCAAGTCATACACCTGGAAGTGATCATGCCCCCTTCGCAAGCTATGGGGACCGAATATTCGAACATCGTGCTTGTGACGACACTTGACGATCAAGGAGATCCCGCAGGCACATTCACCACTGAACTGGGCGGGATCGTTACTTGCTCCTTTGACCCGAACGATAAAATGGTGACCCCGATCGGGTATGGGGCTTTTGGTGCGGTTCCCCTGGGAACGGACCATGTGGACTACACCGTGCGTTTCCAGAACACCGGCAACGCTACCGCCGTGAACGTCACGGTTCGGGACCAGATCGACCCCGCGTTCCAAATAGCAAGCCTGCGCATGCTGGGCTATTCCCATGAGCCGACCGCCATCAACATTGAACCTGGGAACGAACTTGTGGTTCGTTTTGACAACATTCAGCTACCGGACAGTGGCACGAGTTCCACGGACAGTCAAGGTTTCTTCAAATTCCGGATCGATCTGCTGAGTGGGCTTCCCCACATGACCCAGGCAACGAACACAGCAGAGATCTACTTCGATCTGAACGAGGAAGTCGAGACCAATACCACGCTGACCACCCTCGTGGATTGCTCGTTATGGGAACCAACCGTCACCGTATTAGCATGGAACCTTTTTCAAGCAACGGAAGGCGACGCGTACCAATGGTATTTGAGCGGAGAACCGTTGGTCGGCGAAAATGAGCAAGTACTCTTGACCGGCGTGGCAGGAACGTACACAGTGTCCGTAACCAGCGTCTTCGGCTGTGATAACGTCTCCGCACCGTTGACCACCGTCACGGTACCGGAACACGACCAGGCCATCCCTCCGTTCGTGCTCTATCCAAACCCTACATCGGACGATACATGGCTATACATCGTCCGTTGTCCAAACGATGGAACGATGGTCGAGATCCACGATGTGTATGGCCGACTTGTTCGGCAAATAGGGGTTGCTGCTGGTGCTGCGCCGATGCTACTCGGTCGTGATGGTTTGGCGGCTGGCACCTATTGGGTTACCGTCCGCGAACCTGGATACGATCTGCGTGGTGCTCAGATGATCATTTACTGATCCGATCACCCCAACAAGACTTCCCAGCGGCCATTCCAAAGATGCCGCATCGTTTAACTGGATCGCTCATACCTTCCGATCACTGGGCACGGGAAGCGCTCCGGTACTTCGCCAGGTTGATCATCAACACACTGCCGAGGATCACCACGAGGCCACCGATCTCGCGCGCGTTGATGTGCTCCTCGCCCGCGAACACGCCGAGCAACACGGCCACCACCGGGTTCACGTAGGCATAGGTGCTCACCTGTGTCGCCGGCCTGATGCGCAGCAGCCATACGTACGCACTGAAGGCGATCACCGATCCGAAGACCATGAGGTAGGTGATCGAGAGCCAGGCACTTCCGGGCACGGCTCCCCAATCCATCGTGGTCCATTCCCCGCGCGTAACGCTCACGGCCATGAAGCACACGCCGCCGGCGAGCATCTGCCAGCCGCTGTTCACCATGTTCGGGATCGTGCCGGGGTTGTACTTCGCGTAGATCGAGCCGGCGGGCCAGGCCACAACACCGATGAGCAACACCAGCATGGCCGAGAACTCCGGGCTCAGATCCGGCGATGCCAGTTGTGCCTGGATCTTCTCACTGAACAACAGCAGCACACCGGCGAAACCAGCCAATACACCGAGCACCGTGGCCGGGCTGCGGAAGTTCACCGACCAGTTCGGCTTGTCGAGCACGACGAAGGAAAGCGGCGCCACCGCGATCATGATGGCCACCACGCTGCTCGGCAACACCTGCTCCACCCACACCACCACACCATTGCCCACGAAGCACAGGAGGATGCCCACGATGACCGCCTTCTTCAGGTCGCGACCGGGATGGATGCTCTGCCCGGTGGCCAGACACCAACCGAACATCACGGTGGTGGCAGCGATGAAGCGCAGGCCGCCGAGCATGAACGGCGGGAAGCCATCGAGCGCCTCGCGGATGAAGAAGTAAGTGCTGCCCCAGATGATGTAGATCGCGGCGAAGGCCAAAACGACCTTCAGCTTGGATGGTTCAGACCCCTGCATGCCTATCGTTGCCGCTCACTAAGGGCGCATAGATAAGAACGAAGCGCCGATCCGTTGGCTGCAGGCTTGCGAACCATGCTCCCGGTTCACCCGCTCCGCTTCTGGCACTTCAAGCAATAGTGGCTCATGCGGGCACGGCGACCCGTCTTCTGGTGTGTGAGCTTCCCGCCGCAATAGGGGCATTGTGCCCGCCGATGCACTTTGAGGTTCTTGCGGAGCATGAACACCCTGCGCCATTTCAGGAACTGCCGCGAAAAAGAACGGGCCTGTGCGACGATCTCCTTGCGCTTCGCAACACTAAGTTCGCCGACTTTCGCTTCAGGCTGAATATGCACAAGTGAGAGCACTTCGTTCTTTATTATGTTCCCAACACCAGCGAAAATGTCCTGGTCCAGCAACACGTCGGCGATCTCCTCCCCTCCATTCTCCTTAAGGTTCTTCAATGCCTGTGCGGGATCCCACGCCCGGGACAGGACATCCACCGAGAAGTCATAGCTCCGCTTCAGATGCGCATCCTCGATGATCCGTACCGAGCAGTTGTACATGCGAATGGCCCCGTTGGCGAACGTGAACGCAAGCCTCGGCACCCGCGCGCGCTTGTAGTCACCGGTCACAGCAATGCCGTTCACCTCGGCTTCGAAGGTGCCGAAGAGCAGGAAATGCACCTTGAGCGCGAACCGATCGAACTGGAAGACCAGATGCTTGCCCCAGACGAAGATGTCTTTCACGACCTCATCCTGGAAACGCTCCTTCTCGATCTTCGTGTTCCCCGACACGTTGAGCACCTTCCGCCGCATGAACGGCTTCAGTTGTTCCCGTGCCAGAAAGAGCGAAGGTCCTTCCATCGATCAGGTCACATGCCGCCCCTTCACTGCTGCGTTCCCTCTTCGAAGGCGCGCTGGGTGATGGAGCCGGTGCTGTCGAAGTAGAAGATGCCGCCGAACGCGTGGGTGACCTTGCGGAATTCGTTGACGCTACCATTCGTTTTTGTGAAGCGCACGACCCGGGTGACCCGGCGCGGCTCCATGATCACCTCCTCTGCACGCGTGCTTGCGCCCGTGGTCAAGCGTGCCGCCTCATGTTGAACCTGCTGATCCACGGGTGCAGACGCCATCACTGCGTTATGTGCCGATAGGGGAAGGGCGATGGCGATCGTTCGTTCCTGAGCGAGCGCCTCCTCCACCACCGGATACTTCGCTGGCGCCGGTAGTGCGGACTTCGGTGCGATCACGTTGACCGCGATCGGTATGGTATCCAGTGAAGCCAGGCTGGGGGCTTCCTCTGTTGAAGGCGCCGAAACGTCATGCACCAACGGAGGCACCTCACTAGCGATCGGGGCCAACTTCCCATCGGCGGTATCCAATGGATCAACGTTTCCGATGACGGCTCCCCGTGGAAGATCAACCACGATCGCGGGGGCGGGCTGGAGGATGATCTTCGGATCCATACCGGTGGCCCGTATTTCCTTCATGCGCTCCTTTAATTTTTCGTCGACCCGCACCAGGTACTGTGTTTCGTACCCGAAGTCCTGGATCGGATCCATGTACCGCACGAAGCCCACAGGTCCTTCATAGGCGAACATATGCTCCGCATCCACATGCTCGAGCGTCACCAAGAATGGGAATTTGAACTCCGAAGCGTGCATCTTCACCGGCACATTGGCATCGATGTATACTTCCTTGGTCGGGCAGCCCTCGCGTTCGACACTGATGAGGTACACGTCGTCCAAGGGAAGATCCAAAGTGAAACGCTTGGTCCCCAACGGCAAGGAATACGCAGGCGCACCACCGGGCACCACGGTGACGGAAGCGGAAGCGATGTCAGCCCCTTTCACCCGGATGATCCCGTCCGCTTTAAGAACACCCCGCGCGCCGAAGAGAACACCGGAGAAGCCAAGCAGTGCTGGAAGAAGCGCGGTACGTAGAACGGAGCGGGCAGCCATGACAGGTGACTTTGCCATGAGGAAAGTCCACAATGGTGCCAGTACCCTACAGCGCGGTGGATCAACCTGACCACCATGAACGCAACCGCTTGATCCCTAAAGTTCTCCGCCAATGTCCAACCGGTCACTCGCATGCACGCGAACCGCTGCGGCCGACTAGCGTCGCGTGAAGACAATCCCCAAATGCTGAGCAATTGTGGCGTTGCATTCTCGCCGGCATCCCTTGATTGGATCAGTGATCAACCCATGGAGTTGGCACCCATGATCACCGACTGCAAGGTGTTCCCATCGATCGGCTTGACCAGGTGGCGGTCGAAACCCGCCTCCTCGGAGCGTCGGCGATCCTCTTCCTGTCCCCAGCCGGAAAGGGCTACGATCGTGATGTTCTTCCCCTCAGGGAACTGACGGATCGCCTTACACGCCTCGTAGCCGTTCATCCGGGGCATGCCGATATCCATGAAGATGACCTCCGGACGGAACGAACCTGCACGCGCAATGGCCTCTTCACCGTCGTGTGCCACTTCCACCACGTGCCCTCGTTTCCTCAATATCATGGACATTGTCACGGCGGCATCCTGATTATCGTCCACGACAAGGACACGTTTCACCTCCCCGGGGGTGTTGGTGGTTCTCTCAAGCGGCAGCGCGCGCGACTTCTCCGTCCTCTTCGTCAACGGGAGGCGCAGAATGAACTCGCTTCCCTTGCCCCTGCCCTCGCTACGTCCCTCCACGCTTCCCTTGTGCATCTCGACCAGGCGCTTGACGATGTTCAAGCCAATGCCCAGTCCGCCGGTGGCCATCGACCGCGACTCCATATCCACTTGTGCGAACATGTCGAACACCATGGGAAGGGCCCCAGCATCGATCCCGATGCCATTGTCCTTCACGTGGATCACCGCTTCATCACCATCGCGCTCCAAGCTCAGTTCGAGCCGTCCACCGGGCTGGGTGTATTTGGCCGCATTGTTCAGCAGGTTGGAGATCACCTGGGTAAGGCGGTCGGCGTCCCCGTTCACATACCAGTCGCCATCAGGAATATCCACTTCGAACCGATGCTCGCGTTGATCGATCAACGGTCCGCTCGTCTCCATGGCCGTGGCAATGATCATTGCGAGATCCACCTCTTCCTTGCGCAGATCGATCTTGCCCCTGCTGATCCGGCTCAGGTCCATCAGATCGTCCACCAGGCGCACCATGTGGTCGATCTGCCGCGCCATCATGGCCTGGGTAGTACGCCCAAGTTCCGGATCGTCGGCACCAAGCTCAAGTAACTGGATGCCACTTTTCAATGGCGCCAACGGATTGCGAAGCTCATGGGCGAGGGTCGCGAGGAAATGGTCCTTGTGGCGATCGGCATCCTGCAAGGCCTCCTCCAATTCCTTGCGCCGGGTGATGTCGGTGATCACCTCGATCCAGCCCTCAGCCTCGCTGCCGGATCTGTACAAGGGTGCATAAATGGCATTGATCCAACGCTTTCCGCGGGAAGACAGATCCACTTGCGCCTCGTACTCCACGCGCTCACCCAAGAGCACTTTGTCAACATGGGCCTTGATCGCTCCATACGCTTCTTCACCTATCACTTCAGGGATCGGCCTCCCTTCGACGGCCGCCACTGGCAGCCCGATCCAGCCCAGGTAACCCTGGCTGGCCCACACATAATGCTGATCACGGCTCAGGCGGGCAACGGCCACCGGCATGTTGTCCGTTACCATCTGCAACTGTTCATTGGCGGCGTGCATCGCGTCCAGCAGACGTTTGTTCTCCGAAATGTCGCGCGCGATCTTCGAGGCACCCACGATACGGCCTTCGTTGTCCCTGATGGGTGATACGGTAAGTGATACATCGATCCGCGTCCCGTCCTTTCTCACCCGCACGGTCGTGTAGTGATCGATATGCTCACCCCGCCTGATGCGGTCCAGGATGCTTCCCTCCTCCTGGGATCGCTCCGGGGGGATCAACATCATGACCGACCGGCCAATGGCCTCCGCCGCTGTGTAACCGAATACGCCCACAGCGCCCGCGTTCCAACTGGTGATGATACTGTTCAGGTCTTTGCTGATGATGGCATCCGTGGACGACTGCACGATGGCTGCGAGCCGTTGCGCAGCTTCAGCACCGGCTTCACGTTCCGTTATATCGGTGTTGGTGCCGAACCATCGGATGACCACCCCGTTCTCATCGCGTACCGGGATCGAGCGGGAGAGGAACCACCTGTACTGACCATCGATGCCGCGTAGGGGGAACGTCTCTTCCCAAGTAACACCAGCCGCCACCCCCTTCTCGTGGCTCGCACGGATACGAGCACCGTGATCGGGGTGTACCAATTGCGCCCACTCTTCCAGGGGGGAGTTGATCATGTCAATGCCGGTAAAGAGCTCCCATTGCTTGTTGTACCAGATCGGTACCCCGTCCGCATCCCCGATCCAGGCGAGTTGAGCCATGGTGTCGCCGAGGAGCCTGAAACGCCCTTCACTTTCACGCAGTTGTTCCTGCGCTTCCCGTTCCGCTGTGACATCCGTGCTTGTACCGAACCAGCGGTACACCTTGCCTTCATCGTCCTTCAAGGCCATCACGCGGGAAAGGAACCAATGCCATTGTCCGTCCCGCCCTTTCAACGGGAAGGTCCCACCCCAATTTTCGCCCTTCGCGGCGGCCTCACGCAGGGAGGCGGTCACACGTTCATAGTGATCGGGGTGGTGCAGATCCGTGGCGGCGCGCTCGCGGATCTCGTTCAGGGGAATGCCGCTGAACTCCTCCCACCGGCTGTTGAACCAAATGGTACTTCCATCCGCATCCGCCATCCAGGCGAGCTGGTCCATATTGTCCGCAAGAAGACGGAAGCGCTCCTCGCTTGTCCGCAACGTTTCCTCGGCCTGCTTGCGCTCCGTGATGTTCATCGTCCCGCCCATCATGCGCATGGGCCGGCCGCTTTCGCGCAGCACCACGCCGCTGGTGTAGACCCAGTTCACAGTGCCTTCTTCGTTCAGGGTGCGGAACTCGATCTCATAGGGCGCCTCTTGCTCCAAGGTGGCGCGTATCGCATGGCCCACCCGCTCGCGATCCTCCGGATGGATGAGTTGCTGGTAGCCCTCCATGGTGGGTTGGAACGCACCCTTCTTCACACCATGTATCGCATACACCGCGTCGGTCCAGTTGATGGTATTGCCCGCGATGTCCCAATCCCAAATACCCAGCTTCCCCACCTTCGTGGCCAGGTCCAGCCGATGTTCGCTCTCGGTACGTTCGGTGATATCCACCAACACATTGTGCCCGCCGATGATGCGCCCGCTCGGATCGCGAAGTGGTTCCGGATGCACAAGTACACGTCGACGCGTCCCGTCCGGTCGTTCGATGATCATTTCCTCGCCGCGAATGGAGATGCCCTCGCGAACGGCACGCGCCATCGGGCTGTCCTTCTGTGCCAGGGGTGTTCCGTCCGTCGCATAGAGTTTGTGCGCTCCTTGCCACACTCCCTTCGTCAGGTCCGGGACACGCCCCCAGAGCGCAACCGCCGCTTCGTTGTATAGGAGAATACGGCCATCGGCATCGCAGGTGAAGACAGCTACGGGGAGGTTGGTCAGCAACTGACGGTAGCGCTTTTCGCTTTCGCCCAGTGCCGTCTGGGCCAGCCGCTGTTGCTCAAGCTCGCGCTGCAGAGCCTTGTGCAGATCCGCGTTGTCCAAAGCCAGGGCTGTTTGCGCGGCAAGTGTGGAGAGCACCTCCTCAGCTTCCTTGGTGAAACGATCCGGCTCAGGGTGCCCATAGAAGAGGCCGCCCAGTACTCTCCCATCGCGTGAGGTCACCGGCACCGCGAGATAGCTGCGCACAGGCAGATGTCCTTTCGGCATCCCATGGTGCGGCCCCACCCTGCCATAGCGGGGATCCTTGCGGACATCGCCAATGCGAACGACCCCTTCGCCCCGGAACGTCGGGCCGAAGAGTTCGGTCGCACGGGGCACGAGGAATGTGGCGAAGGCTTCGCGCGGTGCACCGGAAGATGTATACAGGGTATATGACTCCCCTCCTTCGTTGACCAAGTTGTAGAAG
>JBDTNF010000130.1:0-23259 GCA_039933875.1 Flavobacteriales bacterium
CCCAGCGCCTCGGCTTCCGCCAGGCTGCGGATCATGTACGGCGTCATCAGTGCCCCGCTGGCGGGGGCAACGGCTGATGGGCCAAGGATCAGGCCAGCAACACCGTCCTGGCTGGTGGGCAAGCGGCCAAGGTTGCCGTTGCCGAGTTGGATAGTTACGTCAGGTAGTGCCATTTCAGCGCCGTTTAAGGATCAGTTTGAAGTACAGGAAAGCCGCAACTATCAACAGCAGTGCGACCGAGAGAATGATGAACGAGGTGCCGCGCATCCAACCGGGGATCGTACCCTTCTCGGCCTTCGCCTGTTGGATCACGGTATGCTCCAGGGAAGTGATGCGATCGCTTTTCTCCTGGATAGTGGTGATGGCGTTCTCCAGGACATGGGCGATACTGTCGCAGCTTGCCGTAGCGATCAGTGTGTCACCGCTCGCACGCAGGGTGATCGTCGCATTGTGCTCACCACGCGACACGCGCGGGTTGGCCCTCAGCTCTTCCATCATGCGGCGAAGTGCCACAACGTCGGTGATGATCATCCGGATGCGAGCGCTGTCGGCGGGCGTGTACACCACGGTATCGCGATAGCTCACCATCCTGAAGACGTGTGTGCTGTCCTTCGACGTGCTCACTGTGGCCAGCGAGTTCCGGCACCCTGCGATACCGGACAGCATCAGCACGCCAGCCAGGAACGACATGGCGAGCGCGAAGCGGTATGTGTCCAGTCTGTTCATTAGCAGTTCCAGCGGCTTACACAGTAGACCTGATCCTTACGGCGGCGCTTGTGGAACACACCGTCACCTTCGCGGCTGCCCGCGTCGTTGGTGTTCCCCTCCAGTGTTACCAGGAACTTACCCTCATCCCGTACCACCAGACCCACATGGCCAATGCGGCCGAGGTTCGTGAAGTACAGGCCGAACACATCGCCAGGCATCACCAGGCGTTCACCGGATCCGGCGAACTTGCTGTTGATGCCGCGCGCCTTCGTCCACACGCGACGAGCGGGCGGGTGCCACGCGGGCGCCCAGGCGAACGCCCGAACACCCGCGCTGACACACCCCACGCCAGCCTCGCACATTGCGGTGTACACGAATGCACCGCACCAGGAACAACCTTTGGGCATGCCCACCATTGCGAGCATGTGCTCCACCTCCACGCCGTCGTTGTGGCCGGTGGCTTCGCGCACGCCGTCGTAGCGGGCAGCGGAGGCCAGGACGGCCTCGCCACGCGCTACGCAGTCGTTAGGCTGCGCGCTTAGAGCGATGCTGCCAACACACAGTAGGCAGCTAAGTAGATGACGTATAGACATTGGCGGTCGAACGTTGTAACGGTTTGCCCTTTGTAGAACCACTCCAGGTTGAGCTTCGTGCCGAACTTGGCGATGCTGTTGCCCACCAACAGGTGGACGAGCACGATGGTGATGCCTTGCAACACGCCTGCGTCGTAGATGGCGCTGCTGGGTTCAAGCCAGCGCAGGAAGATGCCGCTCAACCAGAACACGGTGAGCGCGACCGGGATGCCCACCAACTCCTGAACGTTCGCACGCATCCACGCGAGTTTGCGGCTCAGGCTGTTGTACACCTTGTGCCGGTTGGTCCGGTTGCGCATGCGCACCAGGATCAGGACAACGGCACCGATCAGCAGGAAGTAGAGGATCGCGATGGTGGGCATGGTCTACTTCTTTTTGCTGCTCTTCTTGGCCGCTTTCTTCGCTGCCTTCTTGGTGGCCGTCTTGACAGGGGCAGCAGTGGCGGACGCAGCTTTGGCCGCGTCCGCGTTCGACTGTGCCGACGCGGTATCGTTCGCATCAGCAGCGGCCATGACAGCGTTGCCATCTTGACCCGTGTGGGCGTCCTGGCTTTCGCCACCCGCTCCTTCTAATTGCGTTCCAGTGGACGTGGCCGGGGCGGACCCTGCGGGAGCCGCGTTGTTGGGATCGCTTGCGTCGCCGCCTGTCGCAGCCCCGGCCTTATCCGTAGTGTCCAGGGTATTGCCCTGCACCGCTACCATCCTCTCTCCCGTGCCCTCCGCAACGCGTTCCTTGGAGCCATCTCCGGCAGGCGGCAAATGGGCCGCTTTGGCGATAGCCCGCGAGATCTTGCCAGGGCCGCTATACTCCTTTACGTGCTTCTCAACGGCCTCACGTCCCATCACCTCAATGCCCTTGTGATGCTGGCCGAGCATCCTCTCGTGTTGCTTGGCATCATGTTCGTTGGTAAAGCACTGGCCATCCTTGGTGACATGGAACTCGGTCGCGTCCTTGTTCACTTTGAAAGCCACGAACACATGGCGAATCAGGTCGTGTCGGATCATCGGGTCGGGGGTTTCGATGGTGTCATCGGCCACCTCTTCAGTGACCGGCTTGTCCTCTTTCATGTAGCGCTCCACGGAGGCGCGGCTGAGCTTCTCAACGCCGCGCTGGCTCGCGTCCAGCGTCTTGCTGTGCTCGCGCGCATCGTGCTCGGTCACGAAGCACTGCCCGTCCTTGGTGACGAGGAACTCGTTCGCGGCCTCATTGGCTGCGAACACTTCAGCTACTTGTCGGATCAGGGTGTCGCGTTTCATGGCGTCGTTGGTGTGGTGGGTTGTCAGTGGGTCGTGCTTGGGCGCAGTGCCGTTGGGCATGCCGTAGTTCTGCGCTGTCTCTTTCATCGGCTGTGCGCGCTGGACTCGAACCAGCATCTCCGTTGCTCCCGGCGGTTATCCAATTACCTAGCACACAGTTGCGCCGTTATACTCCGGCCGGAGTTCTCGTAACCTGATGGGGGCAGGCATCGGCGTCCCTACGCCTGCCCCACTTCATCATCAGGTAGTTCCTAGCTCGACGCCTGCACCAGGCTGATCACGCCGTAACCGTCGGAACGGTCCTGGCGTCCGCCACCTTTCAGCAACGTGCTGTAGATGTCGCCGTAGTGCTCGGCACTGCCTTGCGTCTCGAAGAACTTCACTTCGCCGAGGGCGAGGTTCAGGCAGTCCCCTTGGAAGAGGAGCACACTGCGGTTGTCCGTGGCAGCAGCAGCAGCAGCAGGCGTCTTTTTCACCGGCGTGGCCGCATCGGTGAACAGCGTGTTGCGGTTGCGCTTCATGATCTTGAAGCCAGCCACTTCGGCCACGATGCCCTTTGCGCGATCTGCGAGCTTCTCGATGCTCATCTTGGTGATCTCCGTATCGGTGAGCAGCTCACCGTACTGGATCGCATCGAACAGCGCATAGCGGTCCTCGCTGGGCACACCCTGGTCATCGAGCATGGTCATGCACGCCACCAGATCGGCGTATGTCACCTGGCGACGGGTGCCCGTAGCGGATGGTGCGAGGCCACTGGCCACCAATGTGCCGGTGGTGCGCTTGATCTGTGCGGCGCCAGTTGCAGCCCATGCGTAGAGCATGTCCAGTGTCACCGTGTTCCGGATGTTCAGCGGCATGCTCTTCAACGCGCTGTCCATCTTCTTGTAACTGATCTCCATCTGTTCCGCGTCGGTGATCAGCAAGGGATCGCTGGTGTACACATCGAGCGCGAACGTCACATCGGTATCGGTTCGCTGCACCACAACGCCAGGGAACACTACGCGGTTCTTCACGATAGCCGGACCTGCGCCAGCCTGCGGAATGTGTACGACGCTGCCGCCGAAGATGTACTTATCGTCAACACGCTGCACCTTGGTGAGGATGCTGTCATCGCTGAACAGTTTCTCAACGATGCGATCCGCCCACATCTCCTGTTGGATAGCCGCGCCATACACGCCAGGGATATTGTGCAGCGTCTTCAGGTTGCCGTACTTCAGCGTGAGCTGCGCGCCGAACAGCACGGCAGTGCTGCCCACAAGCGCCAGGCTCTTCGTCGCGGTGGTGTCCGTGACGTTGGTGGTCATGCCCGCCACAAGGCTGCCAGCGAGCAGTGCGAAGACGAGCATCAGCCCGACTGTCGCGATAGTCTTGGTTCGTTTCAAGTTCTTCATTGTTGGTCGTTCGTTGATCGGTCGTTTTTCGTTGTGAGCTTCACTATCAGTCGCTTTCCCAGGTAACCCATCACGCCGCCTACGAGGCCGAGGATGCCGCTGTGGAGGATATCGCCCATCCACGTCGTTGCCTCGATCCAGTGCGCCAGGTGCGCCGCGATCGCTGCGACACAACCGAACACCAGGCTGATGATGGTATCACCATGGGTGTGCGTCATCCGTTGCGCTTGTCCTTCAGGTACTCAACGTGCGCCTGCTTCAACTTGGTGAAGGCGGCGCTGTCCTGGTTGCGCATTTTCTCCAGGGCTTTCGGGTCCTTCATCATGTACTCCTGGTAACTCCAGGCGGCACGATCGGCTTCCTTGGCAACGGCGGCGGCGTCCTTCGCGCCGAGCTGCGCGCTCACCGGTGCGTGGGGCTTCAACCCTTCGATCAGGCCCTTCACCAGATCGAGCGACACAGCAACGTTCCCCTTGCTCTTCGCAATGAGTTCATCGCGCTTCGCGGCGGTGATGGCGTTGCTCTTCACGGCGCCCTCAACCAGTTCCTTGAACTCGGTTTCCATGCGCGTGTTCTCCACGCCTTCGAGTTCAAGGACGCGCGCGGCAGCGCTGTCGCCTTTGGTCAGCCTGGTGTCCAGGGCTGCGTTGATCTCCGCCTCCGTGGCAGTCTCGGGCAGGCCGAGTTTCTTGGCTGTCTCTTTCATCGGTGATTGTTTGGGATCGTTGGTTGGTACTTCATCTTCAGCGAGGCACGCGGCGAAGCGCTCCAGGATGTTCTGGGGGTCGCGCTCCTTGCGCAGTTCCTTTACAGCAACGGTGCCGGTGAGCAGGCTGCCCTTGGTGATCACGTCCACCAGACCCAGCTCCTTCATCTTCGCGGCGGTGAACCACACGTCCTTGCCCTTCGGCATGAACAGCGCCTTGCACTCGTCGGGCGTGAGGCCGGTGCGTTCCGCATAGATCGCGGCTATCTCATTGTACACCGCTTCGTTCTGGTCGGCACGCGAGCGCATGTCCTCGAAGTCGCCACTGGCTCCACCCTCCGGGCGGTGGGTCATTCCCTTGCTGTGCTCGCTCGCTTCAATGTCACCATCACCGGCAAGCATGATGAACGTGGCGGAGCTGCACACCGCACCGTCGATCTTCATCTTCGGCTTGCGGCCCTTCAGGTCGTGGTAGATGGTAAGGCTTTCGTCAGTGTCGCCACCGTAGAGGTTGCGCAATAGAACGGTGAGGTCATCGCCCTCCTCCATGGATAGCAACGCCTCGGCGATCTTGGCGCTGGCGTTGCTGTTGTCCGTCCAGATGTAGCCGCTCAACACGAGCGTGAGGCCCCTGCCTTCACGCTTCGCCGCTGCACTGAACCCGATACGTTGCTCGTGTTTCTCCATTGGAACGAGGGCAAAAATCACGGGCGGGGTGCGGTCATACAAACGGTCGTTCGCATAGCGGCATGAAAGGATCCGCTTAGTTGCTCCTTTTGTCCCTGTAAGCGAACAAGCGTTTCGCCTCGCACGCGCGGCTCGTCATTTTTGCGACGATGACAATGGCCGAGAAGCGCAGGACAGCGCAGCAACTCTACGTGCGCAACAGCATGCAGGGGCAAGAGATCGCAGCGCTCCTGGACGTGAGCGAGAAGACGATCAGCAAATGGAAGATCGCCGATAATTGGGACAGGCAACGGGCGGCAATGGTCACGACCAAGCCGCAGGAGTTGCAGCGCATGTACGCGCAGCTCAGCGAACTGAACACCGCGATCGAACAGCGCGATCCAGGCAAGCGATACGCGAACAGCCTGGAGGCCGATGTGATCAACAAGCTAGCCAGCGCGATCAAGAAGCTGGAGGACGAGACGGGGCTGAGCGCAACGGTGAACGCCTTCATCGCCTTCATTGACTGGCTCCGCAAGAAAGACCTGGACAAGGCCAAGGAGTTCGGTGAACTCGCCGATCACTACATCAAACACCTCGCGAGCTGATGCTCCGACCCGGCGACCGACACGCGCATGTGCGTTGGGAGGATCAGCTGAAGGCGATCCGTAACGCCACCCCCGTGGACCGGCACGAGGATGCGTTCGATCGCGAGAAGCGCAAGAAGGAACTCACCCAGGACTTCGAGGCGTTCTGCGCGTACTACTTCCCGCACCTGTGCCTCTCGCCGTTCGCTGACTTCCACAAGAAGCAAGTGCGCAAGGTGCTGGACAACCAGCGCGGCGTGTTCGTGTGGGTGCTCGCGCGGGCACAAGCGAAGAGCGTGGTGAACGGCATCCTGTTGCCCCTGTTCCTGATGGTGCGCGGCGAGGCCCGCACTGTGCTGATGGCAAGTTGGAACGAGGGCAACGCCGTGTTCCTGCTCAGCGACCTGCGCGCGGAGCTGGAGGCGAACCAGCGTTTTAACGCCGATTGGGGACCGTTCCAGGGCAGCGCGAAATGGGAGGCCGGTGAGTTCGTTACCAGGGACGGCGTTTACTTCGGCGCCATCGGTAGCGGCCAAAGCCCGCGCGGCTTGCGTAATGGCAACTGCCGACCCGACCTCATCATCGTTGACGACTTCGACGAGGACGAGCAGAGCCGCAACCCTGCGCGTGTGGATGCGGCGGAGGAGTGGCTGTTCGGCGCCCTGTTCGGCGCGATGGACATCACCGGGCGTGGGCGCTTCGTGATGGTGGGGAACATCATCGCAGAGGACACCGTGCTGGCGCGCGCTGTACCGCGTGCGGATCACCACATGCAGGTGAACCTCCTGGACAAGGACGGGCAGCCGTCCTGGCACCAGCGCTTTACCCTGGCGGAGTGCCAGAGCATGATCGACAAGATGGGGTACAACCTCGCACAGCGGGAGTACTTCAACAACCCGATCCGCGCAGGCAAGGTGTTCAAGAAGGATTGGATCCAGTACAAGAAGCTGCCACGCCTCAATGCTTACCGGGCGATCGTGGCCTACCTGGATCCCGGGTTCAAGAAGACGGCCACCAGCGACAGCAAGGCGTGGATACTGGTCGGCATCAGAGAGGGCGAGTATCACATCATCCGCGCATTCGTGGGCGTGGCCAGCATCAGCGAGATGATCGCTTGGGGCTACGACCTCAACGATTACGTGAGCAAGAAGGGCGGAGCGGTGCAGCTCTACATGGAACAGGTGTTCCTTCAGGATCTCCTGTTCAAGGACTTCGCAGAGGAGGGCAAGAAGCGAGGCGCACCGTTGCCGCTACGTGGCGACACGCGCAAAAAGCCGGACAAGGATGCGCGCATCGAGAGCATCAGCGGCTACTTCGAGCGCAGTGCGGTGTGGTTCAATGAGGAGTTCCAGAACGAGCACCACATGAAAGCCCTGGTATCGCAGCTCCTCAATTTCCAACCGGGCGTCAAGACCTACAAGGATGGTCCCGACGCACTGGAGGGGGCGATCCACATTCTCCAGGGTGCAATAACCGGCGGCGCGAACATCCACATTGGACAGCGCCACAAAAGCAAGCATCGAGTATGAGCACCTTCATCACAGAGGCGGACTACGAACGCGCTATCACCGCAAGCCTGCTGGCGCGCGTACATGGTGGCAACACTGCACTGCTGGACGATTGCGAGAACCAGGCGATCGAGTTCATGCGCGGCTACCTGGCAGCACGCTACGACGTGGCCGCCATCTTCGGCGCCACCGACACGAGCAGGAACCCGATCGTGTTGAAGTACGCGATCGACATCGCACTGTGGTACCTGTACAACCGCCTACCCGCGAACGAGGTGCCGGAGAACCGCCTGTTGAACTACCAGGCGGCGGACAAGTGGCTCGGCCGCGTGCAGAAGGAAGAGATCAACCCGCCGGACCTCCCGAAGATCACGGACGGCACCAAGGACTACGTGCTATCAGGAGGTAACCCGAAGCGCACGAATCACATCACTTGAAACCCGAACCCTCGCACACACGAGCGCGCGAGGGACCACACACCGCCAACCCGTTAAAGAACCGTTAAAGACCGTTTAATAGCACCGAAGGGGGGTGCCGCCGGATGAATGGACCGACGAAACGGAGATAGGCCCGCAAATCGAAGAATTGAGAGCATGAGCCAGAACGCGAAACTTGGAAGGCAGTATCCGGCGGTGATCGGCCAGGTCACGGTGCAGCGCATCACGCTGCGTTCGCAGACGGTAGCGGACCTACAGAACGCCATCAACAGCGCCAGGAACGAACTGATGCCCCGGCGCAAGTATCTGTACGAGCTGTACGAGAACTTCAAACTCGATGGCCACCTCGCTGCTGTACTGGCCAAGCGCACCAGCAACGTCACCAACAAAAAAGTGATGTGGGTGCAGGACGGCGCGAACGAGGAGTTGATGAAGCGCATCAACGAGGACATCCTCGAAACGCCCTGGTTCTATCAGTTCCTGGAGAACGCGATGGAGGTGGTACCCTATGGCACCACCGTGATCGAGTTGATCCCGGAGAACGGCCTGATCAGCAAGTGCGAGGTTGTGCCGCGCGGCAACGTGGTACCGGAGTTCGGCTACATCTCGAAGGATGCGACGAACCCCTCAACGCCCTGGATCTACTACCGGGCGGATGCGAAGTACAGCACCTACCTGATCGAGGTGGGCAGGCCGAAGGACTTGGGTGCGATGATGATCGCCCTGCTGTACCTGATGTACAAGCGCGGTGGGTTCGGTGATTGGGCTCAGTTCGCCGAGTTGTTCGGCATGCCGTTCCGGGTGGGGAAATACAACCCATTCGACGAAGGCACACGGCAAAAGCTGATGACCGCCATGGCCGAGATGGGTGGCGCTGGTTATTGTGTGATCCCGGACGGCACCTCCCTGGACTTCATACAGACTGGCGGCGGTAGCGGTCAGCAGGGCGCCATCTACAAAGACATGATCGAACTGTGCAACACGGAGCTGAGCAAGTTGATCCTGGGGCAGACCATGACCACGGACAACGGCAGCAGCCGTAGCCAGGGCGAAGTACACGAGCGCGTGGAGGATGGCATCACCCTGAGCGACATGCGCCGCACGGAGTTCCTGCTGAATTGGGAACTGAAGGAACGCCTGGTGAAGTTGGGCTATCCGGTGGCCAACGGGAAATTCCAGTTCGAGCAGGCGCGCAACCTGTCCCTGGTGGATCGCATCGAGATCGACGTGAAGGTGAGCGAGCAACTTGGTGGCCTGCCGCCGAGCTACTGGCACGACACGTATGGCATCCCGGAGCCGAGCGCTGAGGATATGAAGAGGATGAAAGAGCGTGAGGCAAAGAAGCTGCCAGCGCCTAAGCCAGCGCCGGAACCAAAGCCGGAACCCGACCCGGAGCCGGGTGAAAAAAAAAAGTCCAGTGACAGCGCAGCGTTGAGGGAGGAGCTGCGCACACTGTATGAGAACTGCGAACACACGCACTCCACACGCGACAAGGCAGCGAACGAACCCGACGAGGACAGCGACCCGATCATGCAGGAACTTGCAAAGGCGATACACGATGGACGCATCCGCGACGGATGGGTCGATCCGAAGCTGATGCAATGGACCGCGCAGCAGTTGACCTACGGCGTGCTCTCCGGTTACGAGGCCGATGATACCGCCGCACCGGAGGGCGCTGCACTGCGCGCGTTCATGGAGCGCAACGTAATGGTGTTCTCCGGGTTCAAGACGTACCAGACGTTGCGCGCCGCTACCGACGAGCTGCTCGATGACGAAGGGAACATCCGCCCGTTCGGTGAGTTCCGTCAACGTGTATCTGCCCTGGACAAGGAGTACAACCGCGACTACCTGCGTAGTGAGTACGAGCTGGCCGTCGCGAGCGGACAGATGGCCGAGCGCTGGGGAGAGATACAAGGCGACAAGGATCTGTTCCCCTTCCTGAAGTTTGTGACCGCCGGTGATGACCGCGTGCGTGAGAGCCACGCGAAACTGGACGGCGTGGTACGCCACGTTGACGATGCGTTCTGGAGCACGTACTACCCGCCGCTGGGATGGCGCTGCCGATGCGACGTGGAGCAAGTGCGCCGCCTGAGTGGCGAGGACAAGACGTTGGCCGATCACGAGCTTCCTGCGGTGCCGCCCATGTTCTCGAACAACGTCGGGAAGAACGGCGTGGTGTTCCCCAAGGGGCACCCGTACTACAGCGCACCGAAGGGTGTGGCAGCCGAAGTAGAGAAGGCCGTGACCGCAGTGCTTGGGCCTGATGTGACGCCAGGCAAAGCGCAGGGCACACCAGTGAGCGCTGCCCTCTCCACGAAGGTGAAGGCATTGAAGCCAATGGTGCAGCGCACACTTGCCGCCATCGACAAGGTTCACGGTGATGGTGTGCTGAGCGCGATACCTGTGGTGGAGACGAAGAGCGCCAGGGTGTTCGGGTTCTATCAGCCAACCTGGCGGGCTGCTGTGAAGATCGCGATCAACCGTGTGCAGGGCGATCACATGCACCTCACCCTGGCACATGAGATCGGGCACTGGATCGATCACATCGGCATGGGGCAGGGCGTGGCATACGGTACGCACGCATCCGTTTCCACACCGGAGATGAAGGCCGTGCAGAAGGCAATGGATAAGAGCGCGGCGATACAAGCGATCCGTGGTGCTTTGAACCGTGGCTTTGTCCTGGACAAGGAAGGCAAGGAGGTGCGCCTGATGGGACGCCATCGCGAGCACTACGAATACCTGGCCACCCCCATCGAGCAGTGGGCACGCGCATACAGCCAGTACATCGCAGTGCGCAGTGGTGATGCGGAGTTGATGAAGGAACTAAGCGCGTGGCGATCAAAGGCAGTGGCGCCGTCGCAATGGCAGGATGATGACTTCACGGAAATCGCGGACGCGATCGACGTACTTTTCACAAGCAAAGGATGGCAGACCAAATGACACTCGACGAGCTGCGCGCCGCTTATGAGCGCGACGAGCTGAAGGGCGAGGCATTGGTCGATGCCCTGATGCGCTTGTTCGGGTACGACCGGTTCACCGCCGAGATGATCGAAAGCGGTGAGTTCCTGCCAAAGCAGGACGGCGACGAACAGCGCATCGTATGAGCAAGCAGTTCCCACACCCGTTCAGCGGCATGGCCGGTCGGTATCGCCGGTTCCGGCGCGACCTGCCGCGCATTGCGAGCGTGATGGCCCTCAATGAGTTCAAAGGGAACTTCCGGCGCCAGGGCTTTCGCACACGGGCGGGCAACGTAGAGAAGTGGGCACCACGCAAACGCCTGGCCAACGGGCGCGCCATCCTTATCCAGACCGGACGCCTGCGGCGCGCACTGAAGGCAGCGCCCACCTATCAGTTCGCCCGCGTGGTGAACAACACGCCGTATGCCGCGATCCACAACCGGGGCGGTCGCATCAAAGGCGAGATGCAAGCACTGAGCAGCAACCTGCGCAGCAAGATGGCACGCATGCGGCCGAGCGGTCAACCAGCGATGATGCCAGCGCGACCGTACATGATGGGCACGAAACCGCTGGTGGATGACATCAGCAAGGAGATCCTAACGGGCCTTGGAGAGGTCTTTAACGGAGGGAAAAGCGCATGATCCTCGACGACGTTTATACCGCCATCATCGACCGCATCAACACTGCGGATCCACCGCTCGGCATTGTCACCATCGACTGGTTCAATGAGCAGCCAGCGCGCATGGAGATGAGCGATGACATCGACGCACTGCGCTTGCCCGCCGCGTTGATCCGCTACGACCAACCCGAATGGAAGGTGCGCGGTCGCAGGCGCTACGAAGCAACGGCGACGATCCACATCGACATTCTGCGGGACAACGTGAACAACCAGATGGTGACCGATGCCGCCACTGGTGATGTGACCGCAACGCGCGCCACGTATGACCAGGTGCAGGCCGTTGCGAAACGCATCGTTGGCCTGATGGGTGACACCTTCGGCACGTTCGGATACATCGGCTCCACACCCGATCACAGCTATAGCAAGTTCCGCCTGGACACCATCTCGTTCCGCTGCCTGCTGCGTAGCGAGATGGACCCGACCGTTTACGAGCACCACGAACTTCCGGCGCTGGGGATCATCGAACAACAGATCGACCCACCAAGCGGGAACGATGTGACCGTGACCAATAGCGACAGCAGCTATGTGCGCGTGGTACCCGCACCGGGTTCGCTGTTGCTCGCGAACGTGACGCATGTGAACAGCGACGGCACGCCGGTGATACTGCCCGCGATGACGCCGTTCACTGCGAGCCTGTGCCTGGCACCAACGCCCTCGCATGTGCAGAACAGCGACCTCACGTATGATGTGGTCGTTGCGCCTGGCGACACGTTGCCGCTTCCTGACGTAACGCACACGGACAGCGACGGCGCACCCGTGACGATCCCTGCGATGACACCGTTCGTTGCCACACCAGCAGGCAGCGGCGATCCGGTGAGCATCCTTGACCAGGACGAGAACCTGGTGCAGAGCGTGGCACCTGGTGGCGTGTACCACGTTCTCGTGATCAGCGGTATCCGCGATCCTCTCACACCTACATCCGACACCGTTCTCGATCCCCTCATTTAGGCCATGGCAGACGCATCACTGAACATCCTGCACGGTGTGCTCACTCAGGCACAAGCCGCGATCAGCACCATCGTACTGAAGTCCGGGCAGAGCTGCCTTACCACCGACACGCGCCGCCAGTACGACGGTGATGATGTGAGCACCATCGCGCAGTTGGTGGCCGCTGACAAGTACCTGACACCACAGCCGGAAGTACTGGCGGCTATCGCAACCGCGCTGGTCACAGCCGCCGCTGACGCCACCGCGAAGGCCAACGCAGCACAGGCCGCAGCAACGGCAGCAGCGCAACCGCTTGATGGGGACCTGACGCTGATCGCAGCGTTGAGCACGACCCCCTTCGGTCGCTCGGTGCTCGAAGCATTGAGCGCTGCCGCATTGCGTTCGCTTGCGGGCGTGCGCATTGGTACCGATGTGCAAGCGCAGAACGCGGAACTACAGGCGATCGCATCGTTCGCACTTGGTCAAACGGGTTTCATCAAGCGGACCGGGGCGGCCACCTACACCTTCTCGGCTACCGTCGCAAACTCAGAGATGGCGAGTATGGCAGCGGGCACCTTCAAGGGCCGCGCTGCTGCTGCTGGCAGCGGATCGCCAACCGACCTAACTCCGGACCAGGCAACCACGAACCTGGACCTCGCCACGG
Organism: Flavobacteriales bacterium; assembly: GCA_039933875.1. Classification (GTDB taxonomy): domain Bacteria; phylum Bacteroidota; class Bacteroidia; order Flavobacteriales_F; family PHOS-HE28; genus PHOS-HE28. The sequence goes on from JBDTNF010000130.1 coordinate 13,080, forward strand.
ATGCGTTCATGCGCAAGTCCACAGCGGCGACCACCAGTACGGCGAACGCCATTGTGAAGGCGCTGCCCACTGGCAAGATCGACACGTCGTTCATCCCGGACAGCGTGCTCGGTCAACTGGAGTACCAGGGAGGATGGAACGCAGCGACGAACACACCAGCGATACCAGCGGCGAGTGCCGCGAACAAGGGCTGGTTCCACATCGTCACGGTGGCCGTTGCTGCCGGACACGGCTACGCGAACATCCCCAACGTTGACTATGGAATCGGGGACTGGCTGGCAAGTAACGGTACCACTTGGGACAAGGTGGACAATACCGATGCGCTCGTCAGCTTCAACGGTCGCATTGGCGCGATCCTGCCCGCCGCCGGTGATTACACTGCCACACAGATCACCAACACACCCGCGGGGAACATCGCAGCTGTGACGGTGCAGGCCGCGCTGAACGAACTGGACAGCGAGAAGGTCGCAAACCCTGGAGGCGCGAATGACGATGTGCTCCAGCGTAAGGGCGGGATATGGACGTTCCGCACGATCGCGCAGTACCTCGCCGACCTGGCCAGCGGGATCCGTGCCCTCGTGCTCTCTGGATACGCGGCCGGTGCGAACACGGCGCTGGCCAATACCGACACCATCGAAGGCGCGTTCGGCAAGGTGCAGGGGCAGCTCGATGCGAAGCAACCGCTTGACAGCGATCTCACCGCCTTCGCAGCGCTCACCCCCGCGAACGATGACATCGCGCAACGGAAAGGAGGCGTATGGACCAACCGCACCATCGCGCAGGTATTGGACGACATGCTGCTCACCGGCATCAGCTTCGCGAGCGCGGTGGATGTGCTGGCCACCGACGCGGTCCGCGATGCCATCGGAAAGCTCCAGGCGAAATTCACGGCGCTTGCCCCGACGCTGCTCTCGTACTCATCGGGGTCGCAGACCTACGCCACCGCAGGCGTGTTGGCGAACGTGAACGGCACCACGTTCACGTTCCCGTCCACTGGCATGTACGAAGTTGAGTACGCCATCGCTTACGATGCCAATGCGACCACTACGGGTATTGCGCTTGCCGTGAACGGCACGGCTGCGTTTGACTTCCTTGCTGGTATGGTAGTGAGCAAGACACAGAACGCGGATCGCGGAGCCACCTCGTTCATGGCGTTCAACGATATCATCGCGGCGGCTAGCACGTCCGGACCGACAGGGGCGAACGCTGCGGTCAAGCTCACCATCAACGTTACCACGGTCGGCACGATACTCCTCCGCTGTGGCAGCGAGGTTACAGTGGCCAGCGGCATCGTGATCAGCGACGTGAAAGGCTACATGCGCAAGAAACACAGCTAGACCATGGACAGCTACAGCCGCAAGGTTCTCCGCCGCCTCCGCTTTTCAGCGTTGGTGTGCCTGGCATTGGTACTGATCGCGATGGTCGCTGATGCGTGCGGTTGCAACGTGCGCATGCGACGGGGCAGTATTGTGCTAAGCTCCCTTGATGGCGCGCGGGAGGGCAGCCGTCCCGATGGGGAAGATCACATCCATGGTGGAGAGCATTGCAGCAGCGGAGGCAGCGCTTTTTGTTTCAGCCAAGGCATCAAGAACCAGGCTCCGATCCCTGTCCGCCAACTTCGCCCCCAGAATGCGTTCGTATGCTTCACCCAAGCGGACCGCAAGATCCTTCAACTGGCTCTCGTAGGTGAACTCCGGGGTTTGCAAGTGCCGCATACCCTGTTCAATTCCCAGCGGGTAGCTGGCATCTCCAATGGAGTAGTCCTCTCCCTTTCCGGGCACACCCATGATGTGGTTCATGAAGTCCACGTATCTCCAGGCCAATTGTTCCCGCGCTTGTTCAATGGCGTTCATTGTTCTGTCGGTTCAGTTGTGGTGTCAGCCTCCATGATTCGCCCCGTGCCCGTGGCCACCGGTGCGACGTTTCTTCACGATGGTCTGCGTCCCGTGCTCCAGCTTGGCGATGCGCGCCTCCAATGTTTTGATGTAGCTGGCGGGAACCAAGTGCTGCTCTGCCGCAATGGATGCAGTGCGCGGCTCGGAATACTTGGTCAACATGCGCACGGGACCCTTGGTGAAAAGGCTGTTCAGGTCGATGCCCTTCTCCACCAGGACGAGCATATACCTCACAGGAATAAGCGTCTTGGTTGTTTTGTTCTCGTGGAGACTGATGTCCTTCTGCTGGACACCGGATAAGTCCGACAGTTCGGCCTGACTGAGGCCCAATAGCAAGCGGGCAGCCTTCAGGTTCTCAGGTATGAACTCCGGAGTGTTCATAACTGACAGGAATAATCGGCTTGCTTTCTATGTCTGATAGACATGCGTTTGCCCCTGTTAAGGTTGACAATGTATACAACGGCAAAGAACACAACGATCCTGCGCGGCGATGCTACGCTCGTTGCTCGCATGTCCCTGGCTCGCGGATACAACGGGGGCAAGGGGTACACCCGTGAGTATGTCTCCGAGGTATTGCACGGCACGCGGAACAACGCGGACATCCTCAACCTCCATACGGAGGTGATCGCCATGCGCACCCCCGCAACTCCCCGCCGCCGCAAATGAGACACATCGGCGGGGATCTATACCTGGACATGGCCGACCTGGCGAAAGCAGGTGTGAGCTACGACCGCGTGGTGAAGGCCCGCCAGCGCAATAGCGCAGGGTGGACCTTCCTCGATGATCCGCAGGACAGGCGCAAGTCACTGGTGCGCCATGCCGACCTGCGCCCTGATGTGAAAGCTCTGGTGGACGCAATACATGGTGAGGCGGTGGCTGATACCCGCACCGGTTGCTGGTTATCCGTCGTGCAGGTTGAAGCTGCCGACCTCTCCCTGTTGCGTTCGCATGTGCTACCCGATGGCAGCACGCTGAGCGAGAAGGCGGCAATGGACTATGCGATGGCCTGCGCGATCCTGCGCATGCTCTCCAATGTGACGCGCAAGGCGATCACGGGTTGGGGCTTTGCCAACGCGGCCGAGTTCCACGCCGATGTGTGCGCGTACATCGCAAAGAAGGGGATCGAGTTGCCCAACGGATACACGAAGCTGAAGGCCAAAGTGCGCGCCTTCGATAGTGCCGGTGCCGTGTGCATCATCAGCAAGAAGTGGGGCAACCAGAACAGCCGCAAGATCGAGACGGCACAGAGCGCGTGGCTCGTCGCTGAGTATGCACAGCCCACGAAGCCGGATACACATAAGGTCGCGATGAAGTACCTGGTCGTGGCGAAGGCGAACGGCTGGCCGGTGCTCACTGAAACGGCCATTTACATGCACTTGAACCGGTCGGATATACAGCCGCTTTGGTACATCGGTCGCCACGGCACGCACGTATGGAAGAACCGCTTTGCGCACACGATGACCCTGCGCGGCCCATCGTTCCGCGATGCTCTGTGGTGCAGTGATGGTACGAAGCTCAACTACTTCTACAACGACGGCAAGGGCATCACCGCGCAGCTCAACGTGTACTTGATTATGGACGTGTACAGCGAGGCAGTGCTCGGCTGGAGCATCGACCGGTCGGAGAACTTCAAAGCGCAGTTCCGTGCCGCCAAGGCTGCGCTGAAGAAGAGCGGCCACCGCCCCCTCCAGTGGCTCTACGATAACCAGAGCGGCCACAAAAAACGCGACACGCAGGACTTCTATTCGCGCGCAGCCAAACTGCACTTCCCCGCGCAGCCATACAACGCGAAGAGCAAGCCGATCGAGAGCCTTATCGGGCGGATGCAAAAGGAAGTGATGCGCGAGCGCTGGTACTTCACCGGACAGAACATCACCGCGAAGAGCCTGAACAGCCGCGCGAACATGGAGTTCGTGCAGGCGCACAAGGACAACCTGCCGAGCATGGAACAGGTGATGCGTGACGTGGCGACGGACATCGCACGGTGGAACGAACTGCCGCATCCGAAGTCGGGCGTTGCTCGCCTGGCCATGTACCAGGACAGCACCAACCCACAAGCGCAGCCGCTCGATTTCATGGACATGGTGGAGCTGTTCTGGTACACCAGCGATCGTCCGGTCACATACACGAACCAGGGCCTGAGCATGGAGATCGGTCAACAGCGCTTCCTGTACGAGGTGTGCGATGGTGCCGGGCATCCGAGCATGGAGTTCCTGCGCCGCTGGACGAACGCCAAGTTCACCGTGAAGTATGACCCGGAGGATCTCTCCCGTATCCGCCTGTACCGCACCGATGACAGCGGCGAACTGCGGTTCGTGGCCAGTGCGGACACCAAGCGCGCCTATGCCCGCGCAGTGGTGGACCTGAAGGACGGTGAGCGCGCAGAGATCGACGTGAACATGGCCCTGCGCAAAGCGCAACAGGAGAACATCCGTCGCGAACTGGAGGAGCTGCGCAGCCTGGCAGGGATCGACCCCGAAACACTGGTGGAAGTGGGCTACCGTGGCGACGGCAAGGAAGGACTGAACCGCGCCGAGGGGCAACTACTCTCCGGCAGTGACGATGACACCATCAACCCGATCGACGCATGGTAACCCACTACGCACTGACCCAGGCCGACGTGGAGCGCATCCAACTCTGTGCCTCCAAGATGCCGGTGATCCGCAAGCAAGTGAAGCGCTCAATGACCGGCGCCGCACTGATCGAGTTGGGTTATGAGGACTGGCGGGGTGCCACCATCAACCCGACCGCCATCTACCAGGTCGATACCATCCTCCAGGCGAACACGGTGGCGATCATGACGCGCATCTGTCGGGAGGAGGGTATGGCCTCGCTCGACGCCGCGTGCGAACACCTACTCGAAGGCCGTCCGATGATCACCAACGATGGACGCCTGGTATTTGGCCACTACAACTACTGACACCACACACACACCCACGCAATGACCGAACCGACCAAGAAGCAAGTGCAGTTGCTGCTGAAGGCAGCATGTGAACACGCGGGCAGCCAGGGCATCTGGAGCAAGCGCCACGAAGTGAGTTCCGCAACGGTGAGCAACATACTCGCTGGCAAGTGGAGCACCATCGCCGATAAGATGTGGCTGAAGGTTGCGGCGGCGCTGAAGTACCAGGGCCTCGAATGGCAAACGGCGCACACGGCGGACTTCGTGTTGATGCAAGAGTTCTGCCGCATGGCACAGGCGCAGAGCGCCAGCGCGGCGGTGAGCTACGACGCGGGCGGCGGCAAGACGCACGCGCTGCAACACTATGCCGCGAAGCACAAGAACGTGTTCGTGATCCAGTGCGCGGAGTACTGGACAAAGAAGCTCTTCCTGAGCAGCCTTTACCGTTCCCTTGGAAAGGACCCATCGGGCCGCACCTGCCCTGAGTTGGCCGAGGGCATTATCGCCGAGCTGCGCCAACTGAACAAGCCGCTGATGGTGATCGACGAGATCGACAAGCTGCGCGATCCGTTGGTGATGTACTACATCGAGTTGTACAACAAGCTCGATGGCATCTGTGGCTTTCTGCTGGTAGGTGCGCCGCACCTGCGCATCGCATGGGAGCGCAACGCGCAACGCGACAAGCGCGGGTTCAAGGAGATCTACAGCCGCGTTGGCCGTCGCTTCCTGCGCCTCAATGGCGTGAAGCAAAAGGACGTGGCGTTGATCTGTGAAGCGAACGGCGTAGGCGATGCCGCACAGGTCCAAGCGGTATGGAACGCGATCGAGGATAACAAAGACCTGCGCCGCGTGAAGCGCGAGATCGAGCGGATCCACATGGGTAACAAGCCCCTCGCCGACGTGGCCTAACGATGGCATCCAAGGCGGCATACCACACTGAGCTACTGCTGCGCACACTGCGCATGTCGGAACAGGACTACGCGCACCTGATACTGGAGGAGGGGATGCACTACCTGGACCTGTACATGAGCGATGACACGGCCGGGCGCACAGTGCTGATGGAACTGCCGGATTATTGGACCTGGTGGCGTCGGGCGTTCGAGCAGCGCAATGCGCAGTTCATCGCCGAGCAACACCTGGAGACTTGGGCAGTGGGCAAGTGGGAGCGCGGCCTCCTCACCAAACTGTTCTACGAACTGCACAGCGCGGAACTGCTGGAGATCAAACCCGCCCGGAAAGTGATGCGCAACGCGATCGCTGTGCTACGGCAACAAATGACGAACCGATGAATGAGGACCAGTGCATAGGCATCTACAACAAGCCACCCACGGCCTCGTCGTTACGTGACCATTCTAAAAACGCGTTCTCTGGCAGGCACAGGGCGATAGTTGTCCAACACCTCGAAGAGATGCGCACAGAGCGCACGGGCCTGCTGGCGCGCCAGGAACAGAATTGGGCCTGGCTGGCGGAGAACGCGAGCGACCCGACGTTCGTCGCCGTGATGCGCGAGACGCACACGCTGGCCAGCAGGATCGACGTGATCGACCACCGCATCAGCAATATCGAACAGTACCAGCCTGAAATGGGTATGGACATGCCCACCTATTCGATCATCACAACACCCCAAGGGAAATGAGCACGCAGACAGCCAAGGACAAGGTTTGGAAGGATGCCAAGGGCATTGAGGTACCCTATACCCGCATCACCGCGCGCGAGCGCCTACAGGAGAAGAACGCGCAGGTGGTGTTCGCTGCTGCGCTGAAGGTTGAACAGCAGTTGAAGGATCTGAAGCAACTGGTGCTCTTCGCGCACGGGCAGGTTCTCACCGCATTGAAAGCGGCCGAGGGTGTGGACGTGAAAGAGACGAAGGGCAACAAGGTGTGGTACAACTTCGACCGCAGCATTTGCATCGAGTGCGACGTACAGGACCGCATCACGTTCGATGACTTGCTGATCGCGGCAGCCAGGGAAAAGCTTAACGCCTTCCTGAAGGCCGCAGTGAAGAGCGAGGTGGAGTTTGTGACCGAGCTGGTTACCGGTGCCTTCGAGACAACGAACGGCAAGCTCGACAGCAAGAAGGTGATGGGGTTGCTCGGCTATGCCAACCGCATCAAACACGTCGAGTTCCAGGAAGCGATGGACATGATCCAACGCAGCATCCAACGCAGCACGAGCAAGAACTACATGCGCGTAGGCACGCTCCAGGAGGACGGGAGCTATCGCTTCGTTCAACTCAACTTCTCGGCGATCTGATGCCTGAGACAATTACCGATCCGTTGCTGTCCTCGTTGACGTTGAGCGAACTGCTCACGCATCCGAGGTTCCAGCGCGTCATCAACAAGCGCGTGGAGTCCCGTGTGCGCGAGTTGGTGAAACAGGAGATCGTGCCACAGTGGAAGCGCTCGCTACATAAGACGCTGAGCCGTGAGGTCCCCGAAGGATGGATCACCTACAACGACGCCGCCAAGAAGTTCAATTACCCGGCTGCAACCATCCGTTGCCTTGTGTCCACGAAGCGGGTGCCAGGCGGCAATGGACTGATCAACGAACTGCGGCTGGCGGAGTACACCGTCGAACGCGGCATCGGACGCCACACCAACCCCAAGAAGGCCACATGGAAAAAGCGCAAGCGCGTGACGTGGGCCAAACGACCCGACCGATGAAGTGGAAAACCGCTATGACGTTCGCACACGCTCGGGTGAAGGTGCAGCACACCGATCTGGACGGTGTGTTGGTGTGCCATCTCCACTATGAAAAGAGGAGTGGGCCGCTGTTGCCTTGGAAACCGAATGGCGACGAGTATTTCGTTGACGGTACCAAGAAGGATTTCCGTTGCCAGAGTGAGGGCGAAGTTCCTGGCATGGTCGCACGCTACCTGAAGTCGAAGAACTCCAAGTGAAACTCACCTCACCACACGCACCCGTGAAACTTCAAGTGATCACCCTCTGGCAACCTTGGGCTACCTGGATAGCCCTCGGCTTTAAGACCATTGAAACGCGCACGCATGGCCGTTTTGCCAGCCTTTCCGAGACACGCATCGGCATCCACGCCGGGCACCATTGGGATGAGGAGGCTTACGCGCTCGCAAGGGCGTACATGACCGATGCACAGATCGGCATCACGGAGAGCTACAAGAACGTGCGGGGCGCATTGGTGGCCACGGCGTTCGTGACCGAACACCGCGAACTGCGCGCAACCGACAGCCGCGCATCGTTGCTGTGGGTGGGCGGTGAGCCGAAGCGCTTCGGACTTGTCCTGGAGAACGTGGAGCGGCTCGACCCTCCCATGCCCATGCAGGGCAAACAAGGAATCTGGAGCATCAACGTCACCGCAGCGAAGTGACAATGCGCACCAACCCGATCAATATGGCCATCGCAGCAGCAGACGCCCGTGAGCTGCGCGACAGGCTGCTGTTGAGGGGATGGTCCCACACGAAGGCCGAACGCTTCGCCAAGGCCAAGAAACGCCGCCTCCTGAACCGATAGCGCCACCACACCCCACACAATGACTTTCCTATCTACGAACCTCCGCATCCTCCGCCGATACAAGGGCCTCACCGTGAGCCAGCAAATGGTGGCCGATGCCATCGGTGTGAAACGTAGCGCATACAACGGCTGGGAGTCGGGGCCGCATGAACCCAGCGCTGACAATCTCGTCAAGCTCGCTGTATATCACCAGACCAGCCTTGACCGCATGCTGCGCGATGACCTGGCCAAGCTCGGCGAGTTCGATCTCGGGGTCGTGTTGCGCCAGGACCGAGTGCTTCTGAAGAACCTGATCACCACCCCAACCATCTGACCAATGGCCCAAGCACACACCTACGGCGCGAACGACCCACGAACGAACCAGCAGAACGCGCGCATGCACGTACTGCTCGGCAAGCTGGACATTGACAGTGACCAGCGGCACGAACTGGTGTACCAGTTCACCCAAGGCCGAACCAACAGCAGCCGCGAGATGCTGGCACACGAGTGCAACAGCCTTATCCACACACTGGAGCAGCAGCTCGATGATACCGAAGGGGATAAGCTGTACCGCATGCGACGCAAGGTTTTCAGCCTGGCGCATGAACTCGGCTGGGAACTGATCAACGGAAAGGTTGATCGCGAGCGTCTCGACTTCTGGTGCTCGAAGTACGGCAAGTTCCACAAGGCGTTGATGGAACACACCGTCCCTGAGCTGCGCAGCCTCATTACCCAACTGGAGTTGGTCAACTCGAAGGCGCATGGATAAGGTCACGCTCTCATTGTCCCGTGCGGAGTTGAGTGCCTTGCGCATGCACCTCGATATGGTGTGCAGCACACAGACACCTTCGCAGCTCCGCGCCGATGGCGTGGGTGGCGGGTTCGTGTACGAGTGCCTGCGCATGCGCGCGACCCTGCTCGCCCGCCTGTTGGTACGCCTGAATATCACGAGCGTGATGGTCAAGGACAAGTATCGCGTTCACATCCCCGTCGAACAGTGTTTCGCCCTGCTCGCTGAGTGGCATGAACCGGCATGTGCGAGCCAGCGAATGGGTGTGTTGCGTGTGACCGTGGGACGCATTGACCAGGCCCTCGCATGATCATCCGCGTCACACATCCGGATCACGAGGGTAAGCTGGCGAAGCTTATCGTGAACGAAGAGCGCCGGGCCGTCACCGTTTACGTGGACGGCCGCGACCTGTTGACCGCCATCTATCCACAACTTTTGAAGCTCTGGGACGATGGCATTCTCGACGAGATGCGCGCCCTTGGTTTCGTTGTAGAGGTGCTGAACGAGAAGGACGCGGTGAACGTGCGCATCGCCGCGTTCTGCAAATGGTACAAGCACTTCAAAGGCGTTGCGTACAAGGCCAGCGCCAAGGACATCGGAATGATGAAGAACATCGTGGTGAGCGAGGCACTGCTCCGGTTCTACATGGATGACCAGAACATGCCGGACAACTCCACCACATGGCTCTTCCGTGGAAAGCAGTCCATTGGCAACCTCGTGAAGTACTTCAATCAGGTGCGGGCCAGCATGGTCGCACCCATCGCGAGCAAGCACCCGAACGTGTGGAGCCGTGAGCACTTGAACAAGCTCGATGGCCCTGGCATTTCAGACTATCACCGCCACCTGAAGAGCCTCGGCCTTGTGGCCAAGACAGCACGGGATGGTTCAGTCCTTGACTACATACCCCAAAGCGATGCCAGTACTCACTGACCAGGACCGCAAATACCGGGACATCTACTACTTCGTTCTGGCCCGCCTCCAGCAAAAGGTCGGCGATGAACAGAAGTTCAGGTACGCGGCCATCCTTGAGATGGCGCGCAGTCGCTTCTACCTCAGCTCGAAATCCATCGCTGAGATCGTTCGCAACTTCGTGCCGGAAGAACCTGACCTGGCGCAGTTGGATCTCTTC
>JBDTNF010000131.1:0-12294 GCA_039933875.1 Flavobacteriales bacterium
ACACGAAACAACCACGCTTGTACAGGTCGATGAAATTGCTGCTGTCGGTTACGCTGGGTATGGTCTTCTCGAAGACGTAGGCATTGGCCGCTTCATCGGGTTTCTTGGGCTGCGGGTGCTCCACGCCCAGCACATCGCACAGTTCGGCGATAAAGAGGTGGGCGTTGGCGCGCTCGGCGGCGCCGCTCACGCTCCATTTGGTGATGAAGGCTTGTATGCTGGCGGCGTGTTCTGAGGACATCGCCGTGAAGATGCGAAGAGTTCCCGCATGGCTGCACGCGGCGGGAAGAGCAGTCTACCTGGTCGAGGTGGGGTTGAACATAGCCTCAGGCTGCGCGCACGGAGGGATCGGGAATGTGACCCCACAATTGAGGAAAGTGGAACAGGTTCTGGGAAATGTTGTTCAACAACTGGGAAAAGAGGAACAGGTCGCGTGGAATGTTGTTCCACAATAGAGGGAAGTGGAACAGGTTCTGCGGAATGTTGTTCAACAATTGGGAAAAGTGGAACAGGTCGGGCGGAATGTTGTTCCACAATGGAGGAAAGTGGAACAGGTTCTGCGGAATGTTGTTCAACAATTGGGAAAAGAGGAACAGGTTGAGCGAAATGTTGTTCCACAATTGAGGAAAGTCGAACAGGTTATGCGTTATGTTAAGTGAGGTTGAGCACAACCTGAACGACGCCATCGGTCTACCTGACAGAAAGTCTGTCGCCCCGGCTCACAACCTGCGCAGGTAAAAGTGTATGCCTTTGCCCGGCAGCTATCGTGCCGCTGCTACGTCGATATGCTTCAGCGCTTCCTCTACCGTGGGGTAGAGCATGTGCTCGCGCAGGAAGCCCGCGTCGCGGATGGCATGGCGCACGTCGGGCTGCACCCCGGCAAGGAACACACGGATGCCGCGGCGTTCCATGGTGCCCAGGATGTCCTGCAGCCTGTGCAGGCCCGTGGCATCGATGAAGGGGACGTAACGCATGCGAAGGATCAGCACGCGATGCCTGTCGCCCACGGTCCTCATGGTGTCGGTGAAGGTTTGCGCCGCACCGAAGAAGAGGGGGCCGTTGATCTCGTAGATGAGCACATCCTTGGGCACATGCGCCAGTTCGGCCTCGAAGAGCTGGTCGCTATTGCTGCCGGTATTGGTCAGTGGCTTGATGTGCATGGCATCGCTCATGCGTTTCATGAACAGGAACGCGGCCATGACCATCCCGATCTCGATGGCGATGACCAGGTCGAAGATGACGGTGAGCAGGAAGGTGGCCAGCAGCACGGCCATGTCGTAGCGGCTGGTCTTGAACACCGCGCGGAAGCTGTGGAACTCGGCCATGTTCCAGGCCACCACCACCAGGATGCCCGCAAGGCAGGCCATGGGGATCATGGCCGCCCACTTCCCCGCGACGAGCATGATGAGCAAGAGGGTGAGGGCATGCACGATGCCCGCCACGGGTGTGCGCCCGCCGTTCTTCACGTTGGTGGCGGTGCGCGCGATGGCGCCCGTGGCCGGTATGCCGCCGAAGAGCGCCGAGAGGATGTTGGCCCCGCCCTGGGCCACCAGTTCCATGTTGCTGCGGTGGTTGCCGCCGATGGATCCATCGGCCACCACGGCACTGAGCAACGACTCGATGCCGCCCAGCAACGCGATGGCGAGCGCGGGCCGCAACAGTTCCTTGAACGTGGCGAGGTCCACGGCATGGAAGTGCGGCATGGGCAGCGTGTTGGGGATCTCGCCGAAGCGGCTGCCGATGGTCTGCACAGGCAACTTGAGCCAGTACACCACTGCCGTGGCGAGCAGGATCGCCACGAGCGAGCCGGGCACCACCTTGGTGATGCGCGGCAGCAGGGCCGTGACCAGGATGGTGCCCGCCCCGATGAGCACCGCGTTCAGGTCCACCGCATGGGCGGCATGGAGGTAGGCCATCCATTTCCCGGGCAGATCGGCCGGCACCTGCGCAATGCCCAGCCCGAGCAGGTCGTTGATCTGCGCCGAGAAGATGATGACCGCGATGCCCGTGGTGAAGCCGACGATGAGCGTGTGCGGGAAGTACTTCAGCAGCGCACCGAGGCGCAGGAAGCCCATGAGCATGAGCATGAAGCCGGCGATGAAGGTGGCCACCGTGAGCCCCTCAATGCCGTATTGCTGCACGATGCCGAAGACGATCACGATGAAGGCGCCGGTGGGTCCGCCGATCTGCACGCGGCTGCCACCGAAAGCGCTGATGAAGAAACCAGCGACCACCGCGGTGATCAAGCCCTTCTCAGGCGATACACCCGATGCGATGGCGAAGGCGATGGCCAGCGGCAGCGCTACGATGCCCACGATGACCCCCGCCAGCACATCGCGCCCGAACTGCTGCCTGCCATAGCCCTGCCGCAGGACCGTGAAGAGTTTGGGGATGAATTCGGAAGCCATCAACGCATGCACTGGGAACGCAGCGAAAGTAGACCGCCCCCACGGAGCGGTAACAGACATCGGTCAGGTTGCCGGACCTCTTATCATGTAGAAGCCCCCTGACCGGTCAGGGGGCTTCTACGCTCAGCGGAGCAAGGCCGGGCTTACTTCACCGGCATGATGGGCAGCTCGTTGGCGATCTGCAGGTCGATCATCTCGCCGAGGCGGCGCTCGATCTGCATCCAGCGTGCCGCATCGGTGGCGGGCAGCACCTTCGTCATCTTCTTGGCATACTTGGTACGGATGGCGAGGTTCTCTTTCTCCAGGGCCGTGGAACGGTCCATCAACGACTTGGCGGTGGCATCGTCCATCACCTCGTACTTCCCAGCGTAGTCCTTGATCAGCGCGATGCGCTTGTCCCAATGCTTCTTCATCTCCGCGGTGTACTCATCGTAGATGGGCGAGAAGAGGGCGCTCTTCGCATCGTTGAGGCCCATGTTGGTGCGTACGATGGCCTGGCGTTCGGTGCGCACGTCGGCGCGCATCACCTCGATGAGGTCGGTGTAGTTCTGTGCCGAGGTGACCAGTGTGAGGCTCAGGGCCAGGGTGGAGAGGATCGTTCTCGTAGGGTGGGATTGTGCCGCGAATGTAGATGTATCCGGGCCTGTGCCAACGCAGGCGCATTGACGGAGATGGTCAAGTAGGATACCAGCGGAGTTTCTCACCTTCACCCGGCGGCCCGCGCTTCCACCGGACAACGAAGCGTCGCTGCTTATTCCAGAAGCCATGGATGCAACACCCGGATCTTCGGACAATGGCGCATCGGGTCCCCGGTGGTGGCCCACCTGGCTGGATCGGCATCCACGTCGCGCACTGCTGCTGATCGTCGGGATCGCGTTGTGCTTCTGCGTGGCGCGGTATATGACCGAGCGCCCCGACCTGGAGGACGGACAGACGGAACATTACTGGCCCCTGGCCAACCACCTGCTCGACGGTGAAGGCTATTCGCTTTGCGACCCATTGTATTTCCCCTTATGCGGGCCTGGGAACGACGCCAGCGCCATGCGCGAACCGCTGCCCACCTTTTTGTTCGCGGCGGTGGCCTTCCTTACGGGTCGGTCGTTCCCGCTCACCGTCGGCACCGAAATGCTCCTGTACCTCGCCACGCTGTTGGTGATCTTCGGTTTCGTCCGCTGGTGGTTGGGTACGCGCGCCGCGCTGCTGTCCGCTTTCATCTGGGCGTTCTACCTGCCCGCGATGAAATTGATCAACCAGTTGTCCGGCGATCTGGCCGGTGCGTTGTTGTTCACCGCGTGCGCGTGGGCGTTCATGCATGCCCTGCGATCGGGGCGCACGATGCATTGGGTGGTGACCGGTGCGCTCCTGGGCCTGGGTATCCTCTCGCGCAGCGCACTGATCCTGGCCGCTTTGCCGTGGACCGTGGCCGCGATCATGCAGGGTTGGCGCGCGTCCCGTTCGGTGCGCCCGCTGGTTGCGTTCGGTGCTGCGCTGGCCATCGTGCTCTCGCCGTGGGTGCTGCGCAACCACCATGTGTTCGGTCGCTACCTCGTGGGCACCTCGATGAACGGCTACAACCTTTTCCGCAACAACCACCAGCTGGCCAGTGAGAACTATTTCCGCTACGTCGATTTCCTTGAGGGCGATACCGTGGTGGACGAACTCGTCGCGCGCCGCACCGATCTGCCGCATGTGCTCAACGAGGCCGCGATGGACACGGTGTACCTGCACGAAGGGCTGCGGAACCTCAAGGCGCATCCCGGCCGGTACGTTGCGCTCAGCATCTGGCGCCTCATCCCGCTCTGGACCAATTGGGGTGTGAACCAGGCGTACCACAAGCCCATCGATGCCATCGACTACCTGGTGGTGGTGCAACAGGTGGTGTTGCTCCTGCTCTTCCTCATCGGCCTGCGGCACATGGATCGAAGCCTGTGGCCCGTGCTGGTCGCGATCCTGTTGCAGGTGATGGCTTACGCCGGGCTGGTCGCGCAGGTGCGCTACGTGGTGCCCATCATGCCCGTGGTGATCGCCGTGGCCGCGGCCGCGCTGCTTCGTCTGGCATCGGGTAAGGGGAGGAGCGTAGCTGTCAGCTGACCCCACGGCGATCCACAACAGCGGGCCTCCGAACGCCCGACAGGGATGAGTGCAGCATGGTAATGCTGCAAGCGTGTTCCGAAAACACCTGCGCCCTACCTACCAGCAACTCATCCCTCGAGACGGTATCATGGCGTTGACGCCGATGCTACTGGCGACGTTGCATCGCATACGGATGGATCGTTACTGAGGTGACCAGCGGTTCACTTCAAGAGGAACTCACGCACGAACGCGATGGTGGCGTAGAACTGGAAGTCGACGTTGTCCTTTTTGCGGAAGCCGTGGCCCTCGTCGTTGGCCATGAGGAACCACACGGTGCCGCCACCCGCCTTGATGCGGTCCTTCATCTGCACGGCCTCCGATGCCGGCACGCGCGGGTCGTTGCCGCCCTGCACGATGAAGAGCGGTTTCTTGATCTCCGCGGTATGGTTCAGCGGTGCGGTCTCCTCGAAGAAGGCGGCCATCTTCGGGTCGCGCTCATCGCCGTACTCCACGCGACGCAGGTCGCGGCGGTACTCCTCGGTGTTCTTCAGGAACGTGTTGAAGTTCGAAATGCCCACCACATCCAATGAGCAACGGATGCGGTCGGCATAATGGAAGGCGGTCGCGAGCGTCATGTAGCCGCCATAGCTACCGCCGGTGATCATCACACGGTCGGCGTCGAGGTCCGGCTGTTTCGCGATCCAATCCAGCAACGCGCCGATGTCCTTCACGCTGTTCTCGCGCAGCATACCGTTGTCCAGGTCGAGGAAGGTCTTGCCGTAGCCGCTGGAGCCGCGCACGTTCGGGAAGATCATCACCACGCCGAGCTCGTTCATGAAGTAGTTGGTGCGCCCCAGGAATGTGGGACGCGACTGCCCTTCGGGGCCGCCATGGATGTTGATGATGACCGGGCGCTTGCCGGTGAAACGGGCCGGTGGACGGTAGAGGTAGCCGCTGATGGCGCGCTTGTCGAACGAGTTCCACGTGATGAGATCGGGTGCGCGCAGTGCGGTGGCATCCATGCCGCCGAGTTCGCTCTCCGTCCAGCGGGTCTGCGTGTGGCTGGCGATCTCGTATTCGTACACATCGGACGTGGACGCGTGGCTGGAGATGGTGAGGCCGAGCGCCTTGTCGTCGGGTGTCCAACGCAAACCACCGATGAGGCCCACGGGCAGGTCGCGCACAGGATCGTAGGCGCCCGCGGCGGTGTGGAGGATGTAGAACTTCGATGCGCCGTTCTCGTTGGTGGTGAAAGCGAGCATGGAGCCATCGTGCGAAAGCTCGGTGCCGTTCACATCCCACGGAATGTCCGCGGTGAGCGTCGTCATCCGCCCTGTCGCCAGCTCGTAATAGCACAGGCGGTTGAACTCGCTGTCCTTGGTGCTGAGCAGGTAGATGCCCTTGCCATCGGTCGTGAAGGCGATAGCGCCATAGGTGGTGCGCTCATCGGTCTTGGGCAGGATGCGCTTCTTCTCACCGGTGCGCAGGTCCACGATGTGGATGCGGCTCTCGTTCGCCGAGAGGCCTTCGCCGAGCAGCAGTTGTGCATCATCCGGCGACCAGGCCGCCACGCCCCAGCCACCGCCGACGTTCTCGGCCACCACTTTGTTGGTGCTGGGGTCCAGCGGATCCATCACGCGGATATCGCGGTCCTTTCCATTGCGCATGGTGCTGGCGTACGCGATGCGATCACCAGCGTGGTTCCAAACGATGCCGCCGTTCTGCGAACGCTTCCCGTCGGTGAGCAAGGTCACCTTGTTGTTGGCCAGATCGAAGCGATAGATCTGCGAGAACTCGTTGCCACCGGCATCCTTCGTGAAGAGGAAGTAGGCGCCTTGCGTCGGCTCGAAGGTGGCCGCGCCCACCGGCTCCTCGAAGAAGGTGATCTGCTTGCGGTCGCCGCCGGGGAACTTGACGTAGTGTAACTGGTTGCTGTTCCCGAAGCGCGTGCTGATGAGCATCTCCTTGCGCAGTGGATGCCAGTCGGCCAGTCCCGCGCCGCGCGACTCGGTGTAGTTGCGCACCTCGCCCACGATGCTTGTGGGTAGCGCGGGAATGCCCTCCACGGTAAGGTTCTCGCGCACGGGGATGGTCGCTTGTTGGGCGCGTAGGCCGGGACCTACGGAGATCAGTGCGGGAAGCAAGAGAAGTGCTCGGTACATGAGGAGACCGCTGGTTTGATGACACACAAGGATAGTGCTCCCGGATATTTCAGGCACATTTGTATCCACCCTAACAAACCTTGGATATGCCAAGCCGAACGTCCTCCTCGAAAATGCGGGAGGATGGAACGCGTGGGGTTCCGGGTAGGGTTGGCGCGAACAACCGACCGTTCATCGATCATTTATCGGACAGCGTGTGCGGCCGCTCACCACGCACTGCGACTCAACCCCGCAGGGCAGCGGGTATGAGGCACACGGGTATCGGTTCCATCTTATGCCGGTTCGCCGCTTTACGTTGGTCGAAGATGCCGAGTACCGTGCGTTGGCGATGGGAGAGTTCGGTCGTCGAGATATCGATGGCTCGTTCGCGAACATCCATGGCCCATTCCAGTTCCGGATAGCTCGC
Organism: Flavobacteriales bacterium; assembly: GCA_039933875.1. GTDB lineage: Bacteria > Bacteroidota > Bacteroidia > Flavobacteriales_F > PHOS-HE28 > PHOS-HE28. The sequence continues at coordinate 7,050 of JBDTNF010000131.1, forward strand.
ACCGATCTGGTCCTCATCGCTGCGATCATCCCCCCAGAGGCCGTCGGTGGGTTTCGCCCGCATGATGCTATCGATCACACCGAGTTCCTTCGCGACGGCGTATACCTCGGTCTTGGTGAGGTCCGCGATCGGGGAAAGGTCCACGCCGCCATCGCCGTATTTGGTGAAGAAACCCACCCCGAAGTCCTCCACCTTGTTGCCCGTACCTGCGACGAGTGCGCGGTGGACACCGGCGAAATAGTAGAGCGTGGTCATGCGTACCCGGGCGCGTGTGTTGGCGAGCGCGAGTTCCATCGTGCCAGCATCATCGATCCGGGGCAGGGCCGTGATGAAGGTGTCGAACACAGGCGTAAGATCCACACGCTCCATGCGCACAAGGGGGTGGGCACTGCGTAGGGCGGCGATGTGGTCGACGGCGCGTTCAACCTGCGCAGCGGCTTGGTGGATGGGCATTTCCACACAAAGCACAGGGAGCCCGGTGCGTGCGCACAAGGCGCTGGTCACCGCACTGTCGATGCCGCCGCTCACGCCCACCACAAATCCGTCCTGCCGCGCACGCGTGCAATAGTCCTTCAGCCAAGCGGTGATGTGGTCGATGACCTTCGGTGTGTTCACGCCTCAAAAGTGCGAAGCCCCGCTCACGTGAACAGGGCTTCGATGTAGTGAATGGGATCGTGTCCTAGAACAGCACTCCAACAGTCAGTTCGGCATAGTGCAGCTTGGCCTTGGGACCATCGCCATCGTATATTTTGGTGAACCCATTGCTATACTTCACACCGAGCAATGCTGACGTGCTCCCGCTGAAGTTGTACTCAAGGCCAGCCCCGACCACCAAGGCGATCCGCAGAATATTGGTGTTGTCACTGATGTCCTCGAACTCTCCACCTTCCGGCTTGGCTTTGGCCGCGACGACAATGCCGGTGTCGAATCCGATCTGGCCGAAGTACGTCATGTAGCCGATCTCGCTGGTTTTCAACTTGATGGTAATGGGCAATTCCACGAATTGGAGTTTCGCTTCGCTCTTGTACACCGTATCCAGGATCGTCGTCTTGGTCTTGACACCCAAGTTGTTCAGGAAAAGCCCGGTGCTGAAGAAATAATTCGCGTTCGACCCCAAACGGAAGTCCCCAAGCAGGCCGAACCGGTAGCCGAACTTCGCGCCATCGGACTCAAAGCTTTTCTCATCGGACTTGAACCAACCCATACTCGGGCAGAGCTCAAGGCCCAGTCGAAAGGACTTGACTTCGTCCTGCGCATAGATGTTCGTAGCAAGCAGCAGCGTGGCCGCCAGGGCAAGGGTAGACTTCTTCATAGGTTTGAGGCTCTTTTTTCCGACGCCCAAAGGTAACGTCTTGCTTTTCCGATTTTCAAAGATCCTGCCGATCGCGCTGTTCGCGTTCTGTGTCGCGTGTTCCGGCGATGGGCCACCCGTGGTTGAGACCGGTGATGTGAAGCTGGACCTGCGCATCGGTCGCCTGGACCAGGACCTTTTCCACGCGGCACCGGACAGTATGAACGCTGCGAGCCTCAAGGCGTATGCGACCTACGGGGAGTTCTACCGCATCTACATCGAACAGGTCCTGCAGGGTGCGCCAATAGCCGATCCTCGACTCCCATTGGTCTTGAACAAGTTCGTGCACGACCCGGATTGGAGCGCAGCGCAGCAGGCGGTGGATAGCGTGTTGGGTGATCTCGAACCCCAGCGTGAGCAATTCGAGGAGGCGTTCAAGCGGATCAAGGTCTTGTTCCCGGACAGCCTGATCCCGCGCGTCATCACCTTCAACTCCGGCTACAACTATGGCATCTTCCCCACGGACAGCGTGCTCGGGATCGGTGTGGAATGGTTCATCGGCAAGGACCATCCGGTCATCGGCTACCTGGCGCCGGAGTCCTTTCCGCAGTATGTGAAGGAGCGGATGCAGCCCGAGATGCTCGTGCCCAGCGCCGTGAAAGGATGGCTGCTCGTTCACTACACACGCGACATCCGTGGCGCCGACCTGCTGACCAATTTGGTGGAGACGGGCAAGGTGATGACGCTGCTCGATGCGCTGTTGCCCGGAACGGATCCCTATTTGAAGTTCGCGTTCACCAAGGAGCAATTGGCCTGGTGCGAAGCCAACGAGTATGCCATTTGGAAGGACATCGTGGCGAAGGACCAGCTGTTCAGCAAGAAGAGCGAGGATATCGGGCGCCTTATGAACGATGGACCGTTCACCAGCGATCTGCCGCGCGAAGGCCCCGGCCACATCGGGGAGTGGATCGGCTACCGCATGGTGCGCTCCTATATGGACGCCAACCCGAAGACGACCTTTGCACAACTCCTCGCGCTGGACGACCCGCGAGTGATCCTTAAGGACTACAAGCCGCGGTGAACATCCTATTCCCAATGAGCAATGACCAATGTCCAAGTGGGCGCTCCACTTGGACATTGGTCATTGGATAGTGAACATTGATCATACCATGAAGACCTCCGATATCCGCCTCACCGTCCACCTCGATGAGAACCAGGTACCCGAGCGCATCGATTGGCATGCAGAGGACACCGCTACCAAGAGCAGCAGCAAAGCCGTGCTTCTTTCCTTGTGGGATGAGAAGGAGAAGAACACGCTGCGCATCGATCTGTGGACGAAGGAGATGACCGTGGAAGAGATGAAGGCTTTCTTCCACCAGAACATCCTCACCCTTGCGGATACCTTCGAACGCGCCACCGGCGAAGGCAAAATGGCAGCGCAGATGCGCGATTTCGGCGCCTACTTCGCCGAGCACATGCTGCCTGAACTGAAGAAGCCTTGAGCTTCGAGCCACGCCCTTAGGCCATCCAACCTCGAAGCTCAAGGCTCGTGGCGTGCGCCGGCTAGTGGGTCTTCCACCCGGCGTTGATGCCCTCGATGAACTGCAGCAGTTCGTCACGCCCCTTCGAGGTTTCCGATGAGGTGATGAACATCGTCGGCAGCGTGTCCCACGTCTTCTTCAGTTCGCGGCGGAACGTCGCCACATTACTCTGCACCTTGGGCTGTTTGATCTTGTCGCTCTTCGTGAAGGCGATCACGAACGGGATGCCTTCCTCCCCGAGCCATTGCACCATGTCCAGGTCGCTTTTCTGGGGCTCCAGGCGCGAGTCCACCAACAGGAACACGTTCTGCAGGTTCTCGCGTTCGCGCAGGAAGGTGTGGATCATCGTCTGCCAGTTCGCGCGCTCGTCCCTGCTGACCTTCGCGAAGCCATAGCCCGGCAGGTCGGCCAGCATCCAAGGCCGTTCGCTGGTCAGCGTGCCCTCCACCCTGAAGTGCTCCACATTGCGCGTGCGGCCCGGCGTGTTGCTCACGCGCGCCAGCTTGTTGATGTGGCAGAGCATGTTGATCAAGGAACTCTTGCCCACGTTGCTGCGCCCGATGAAGGCGTACTCGGGCAGGGTCGGTTTCGGCCAGTCCTTCGCGGTGCGGCCGCTGCCCAAGTGCTCAGCGATGAGGGACTTCATTTCAAGGAAAGTAGCGAGTGATAAGTGGAGAGTGGTGAGTGACTGGCTCCGTCCAAGCCACTCACCACTCTCCACTCACTACAGACCACCCGCATGTTCATCCCAGCGTCTTGGCCAGCCAGGTGTCCACTATCGCGTTGAACGCGTCGGGGTGTTCCATCATGGCCGCATGGCCGCACAGGTCTATCCAGTATAGCTCGCTCTGAGGGATGAGCGTGTGGAACTCCTCGGCGACCGCCGGGGGCGTGATGGTATCCTGCTTACCCCAGATCAGGCATACCGGCATCTTCAGGTTCGGCAGGTCCTTCGCCATGTTGTGGCGGATCGCGCTCTTGGCGAGCGAGAGGATCCGGATCAACTTGGCTTTGTCGTTCACCGTCACGTAGCACTCCTCGACCAACTCGTCCGTGACATGCTTGGGGTCGTAGAAGGTGAGTGCGATCCTGGTCCGAAGGAATTCCTTGTCCTCGCGCCGCGGGAATCCACCACCGAAGGCGTTCTCATACAATCCGCTGCTGCCGGTAAGGATCAGCGTGCGCACGCGCGAGGCGTGCTTGGTGCAGTAGACCAACGCCACGTGCCCGCCCAGGGAATTGCCCAGGAGGTTGAACTCGGAGAACCCCATGTGCCGCACGAAGCGGTCAAGGAAATCAGCCAATGCTGGCACGTTCGTGTTCAGCATCGGTAGCGTGTACAAGGGAAGCATGGGCATCACCACGCGGTAGCGTTCGCGGAAGTAGGCGATGGGCCCCTCGAAATTGCTCAACGCTCCGAACAGGCCGTGCAGGAAGATCAGCGGCGGGCCCTGGCCCACGTCGATGTACTTGAACTCGCCCTCTTCCTTCAGCAATGGTTCCATACGGATCGGCGCGATGCGCTTCGTCCAAAGGTAGACGCTCGCCTTCATCGCGAAGGATCAGGGTCGCGCGCTATCCACAACGCCCTGTGGACGCTTGATGCACGAGCGATCAGCCGATCGCATGATCACCCACACAGCTTTCGGTCTTGTGCCGACGGTCGAGCGACCGCATCGTGTTTCGCACAGGAGGTGTTCATAAGCCCCACTTTCTCCCACCTCCTGTTTTGCCCATTTCGCTTAGGTATTTGGGCTGTTCAACAACTTCTCGTTAGCTTCGTCGTTGAAGAATTATCAACACGAGCACAAAAACGGGGGAGATCGTGGGAATAAGTGGGTGAACGACCCTACTTTCGCGACCATTCCTGCGTGCATGCGCTATGCTGAACCTCTTAGGGGAATACCCAAGCACCTTGGACGCCAAGAGCCGCGTGCTCTTGCCCGCCGCGCTGAAGAAGCAGCTCGGTGGGGAAGTGACCAAGGGCTTCGTGGTGAACCGCGACGTGTTCAGCCAGTGCCTTGTGCTGTACCCGATGGAGGAGTGGAACAGGACCAGCGCCGATGTGCGCCGGCTGAACCGCTTCGACCCGGACAGTGTGGAGTTCATCCGGCGCTTCCTCAATGGGGCCACGCCGGTGGAGCTCGACGCCAACGGGCGGCTGCTCATCCCGAAACCATTGATGGACTACGCCCGCATGGGCAAGGACATCGTGTTCACGGGCATGGGCGATCGCATCGAGGTATGGAGCGAGGACCTGCACAAGCGTGCGCTCGGCGGGAAAGTGGACTACAAGTCATTGGCCGCGAAAGTCATGGGCGGTAGCCCAAAAGCCAATGGCGGATGAGTACCACGACCCCGTTCTTTTACAAGCCTGTCTCGAAGGATTGAACATCCGCCCGGATGGCGTCTA
>JBDTNF010000132.1:0-2702 GCA_039933875.1 Flavobacteriales bacterium
CTTCCGCTTCTTGCCGGTTCCCGGTGCATCGGGCTTCCCACGCTTGAACCCCACGACTGGTCGCGGCTTGCGGCGGATCTCCTCCAGCAGTTCGGTCTCCTGCTGGCGCTGCTCCATTTGCTTCAGGTACTTGAAGATCACGGCGATCTTGCCCGCGTGCGTCTTGGAGGTGTTGCGCAGCTTTTCCAGTTCCAGCAGCAGGTCCTTGTGGGTGAGCAGCAGTTCGCGCATGCGCGTGAACACACGGATGATCTGGATGTTGACCGCAGCAGCGACCTTACTGTTGAGCACGCTCGACAACATCAGCACGCCGTGCTCGGTGAAGACGAAGGGCCGGATCCGAAGACCCATCACCTCCTTATTGGATGTCGCGAATTGCGACCTCCATTCCTCCAGTTCCGCATCGGTCATCTCGAACATGAAGTCAGGTGGGAACCGTTCGATGTTCCGACGCACTTGCTCTTTGAGCCGTCGGGTGTCTACCCCATAGAGTGTGGACAGGTCCCTATCGAGCATCACCTTCTGCCCACGCACCACGTAGATCTTCCGCTCCACGACCTCGTCCGGGATGGTCACCAACTTGACGCTCATGCCCCGAAAGTAGAAATGGGTGTCGCAAATTGCGACCTCCATTTCAGATCTGCTCCGGGTCTCCCCCAAACCTCTGCCTTCGGCAGACAGCTCCGCCCTCTGTCCGCTGTCCCGGTCCTGAGCCGGGATTGAGCGGGCGGCCCTGTGGCTCGTATCCGTGCGGCTCTACTTCCGCTTCTTGCCGGTTCCCGGTGCATCGGGCTTCGCACGCTTGAACCCCACGACCGGTCGGGGCTTGCGGCTACGCCTTCACCGATCTTGTATGCCTCGCGTATCGCATGCACCAGGTTGTCCGTAGGCGTGAGTGCGTTCTGACGGGAACCTCACATGGCCCACTCTATCTTTGGGGAACAGAGACCTCCTCTCGATGAAGAGCGTAGAACATAATCTTCCGGTCAGCATCCAGCAGGTACTCGCCTGGGTGAGGCAATGCACACCGCAGGAGAAGGAAGCCTTGCTTTCAGAGTTGGTGCATGGAACCGCTACGTTGACCATGGCCAGCGAACCGAGCTTGGCGAAGGATTGGTCCACGGCTGAAGAGGATGAAGCATGGAAGGATCTCTGAAGGGCCAAGTGGTCATCGTGCCTTTCCCGTTCTCGGACCTGTCGGGAAGCAAGCGCAGACCAGCATTGGTGATCGCCGACTGGGGCGGCGCTGACGTGGTGCTCTGCCAGATCACAAGCAAGGCCAAGTTCGATGGCAAGGAGGTTCCACTCTCCGCTGCGGATTTCACGAAAGGTGGACTGCCGGTCGCGAGCAACATCCGGCCCAACAAGCTCTTTACCGCCGATAAGGCCACCTTGCTTGGTGCTGCGGGAACGATCAGCGAAGCGAGATACCAGGAGGTTGTGCGCAGCATTGTGGCGCTGATCTCCTGATCACCGCCCTGACTTAGCTCGGCATCACTTTCGTGGCCGTGCATCCCTACTTCCGCTTCTTGCCGGTTCCCGGTGCATCGGGCTTCCCACGCTTGAACGCCTTGTCGACCAAGGTCTGTTGACTATCGGTCCTTCACATCAAGCACGGTCTCGTGCAGGAAGATGCGCTTGATGGTCGGCGCTCGTCGTCGGTCGTAGGCGTAGATCTGGTACTCTCTTGTGGGTCGGACCGACAGGTCGTTCGCTGCCATTTCCACTTTTGCCAGGCGCACCAGTTCGTCAACATCTCGTTGCAACAGCAGACGTACGATGAATGCCCAAGCGTCAGTAGGGTCGTGTTGGGATGTATCCGGAATACAGGTAGGACAAGGTTGTGGGACCGTGTCGTACAGCATGTCGAAGGAGAACCCATCCACTTTGCGGCCGACCGCCAATACGATGCATTTGTTCGTAGGAGGTGGCCAGGCGGCTTCCATGTTCCGCTCCTCCACGAACCCGAAGGACTCCACACTGTCGATGTCGTGGCCCGCCAAGCCGATCAACCTCCTCAATTGCTCCACTTCCTCCAGTGTACCCCGTTCCGTACTGAATACGAGCGTCTCCGCCAAGCCCTTGCCGGTCATGGCGCGTATGACACTGTCCATTACAGGGTCCACCGTGGAGGGGTCGGCGTGGCGGTCCCAAGAACCACGGGACTTCTCGATGTAGTCCAGTGGGAAGGTTTGGGAAACTGCGGTCAGTGACAAGAGGATACCCGCTATGCATGCGATCGCTGAGCAGCCGACGTTCATTCCTCAAAGGTGTTGCTTCGCTGCGAACCAGGTGCAGCGCTCCGGGTTGGGAAGGTCCTCGAGTCACCGCGCCGGTCTACTTCCTTCCCTTCCAAACACGCGCAGGGCTTCACCAAACCTCCGCCCTCTGTCCGCTGCTCTTGAGCGGGCGGCTCTGTCGCTCGTGGCCGTGCGTCTCTACTTCCGCTTCTTGCCGGTTCCCGCTGCCTCGTTTCGCAGGGGGCTGCGGACTGCCTGTGCCCGGTGGAAGAGAAAGGTCCGTTCACTCCCCGTGTGGCAACAAGCTCGGCCACGGCTTTCCATCGCGCACGTAGGTATCCAGGAACAGGCGGGTGGCATGGTCCACCTCGTCGCGGTATTCGCTCAAGTAGTGATCGGCTCCTTCTAACATGATCATCCGGAAGGGGTGCTTGCAGGCATAGAGCGCTTGGGCCATGTCGA
>JBDTNF010000133.1:0-14953 GCA_039933875.1 Flavobacteriales bacterium
CTTACGGTCACACGCCCCTGAAACGTGCGCGTCTACCAATTCCGCCACTCCGGTAGGTGTGGGCTTTCCCTGCTCAGGGGGCGCAAATATAGCGCGTTCCCGACTCCCTGCTCTGGAGTACCTGAAAGTGATTGGGCCGCTACCTTGGCGGAATGCTTGATGGTCCCCATCTCGGTTTCAAGAGCATGCATGATGGGCATGCCGTGGACCTCCTCACCCACGTGGGTGGGGTGCTGGCCGCGCATCGGGATGTTGAGGTATTGGTGGGCAGCGACAGCCACAACCACAGGAACCACACAGTGTACACGACCACCGTGGTGCTGCGTTTTTTCCGCAACGGTGCGCAGGTCATCTATCGCCGTGAAAAGGCGCCGAAGGTCATCGACCTGTGGACGCGTTTGTGGGGTGAGGTGGAACGCAGCTTGAGCATCGCACAGATCCTCCGGACCGATGGGAATATTCCCGTGCGCGGGATCGACATGGACCTGAATAGTGATGCGCGCTACGGATCGCACGTACTGCACACCGCTGCAGTGGGCTATGTGCGGTCGCACGGGTACGAGCCGCATACCAAGCCCGAAATGCTCATCGCCACCTGGGCCGCCAACATCCTTTGCAACGGAACCGGCGGGAAGCACGAAGCCCCCATCCCGACAAGCGGAACAGGGGCGACGTGACTCTTCAGATTGACCTTTGAACTACTTGGACACCCGTTTGAACGGCTGGGTGATAACCAAGGTTTCGCCACTCCAAAAAAAAATCACCGATCGCCCCCTTCACGGTCGGATGGTGGCTCGTTGAACAGGAACGGCGGCCTCTGGCCGCCGTTCCTGTTCAACGCTCAATGAAGCTCAGTTCTCGTCCGGCAGGAAACTGTGGTTCTTTCCGTACCCCAGCATCTGTTGCACAAAATCGGTCGGATACTCGATCTTGATATCGGTGATCTTCCCGTCAGCGTCGGTCACGGGCACCATCAACGGCTGTATGAAACCAGCGTACGGAGCGGTCTTGATCTTCTCGGCGCGGGCCAGCACCTGCTTGTGCAGTTCGGGATCCACCTTCACGCCATAGGTCTCCACCAAGGCCTTGCCGGCCTCGTAATCGCCCTGGCTCTTGATGCGTTGCACTTCGCGCAGAAGATCACCGAAGAGGACACGCAACTTCTCGTAGTCGCGGATATCATAGTAGGTATTGCCGTCGCGGGTCACCTTCACGATCACACTGTCGGCCTTACCCTTCTCGTAGACCCAAGCACTCGCCCACATGCGATTGCGCATATGTGCCTCTTCCACGTCCTTGCCCAACTTCAGGCGGCGCAATTGCACCAGCAGGCCGCTGCGGATGTAAGAATCATATTCCGCCTTGCCGACCTCCAACGAGGGCATCACATCCCACTCAACGAGTTTCGGGTCCATGAGGTAGTAGAGCGCAACGAGATCCGCCCTACCCTCTTCGAGCGTGCTCGCGTAGTTCTTCAACGTTTGGTCCGGCGAACCGACACCGGTTTCGATCTGGCCGCTGGCGTGGCCGATCACCTCATGCAACGCCGTATGCAGCTTGCCTGCGAGCGAGCCGTATTCCTGGGCCAGGGCGATCTCCACCGAGTCGTGGCAGAAGATCTCCAAGCTGCTCGTACCTGTGCTCTTGTCGTACGCATCGCTGATGTTGCCGAAGCTCACGCTTTTGCTTCCGAGTTCCCGGATCCAATCCGCATTGGGAAGGTTCACGCCGATCGCTGTGCTGGGTGCAGCGTCGCCCGCTTCGCCTGCCACGTTCACAAAGCCATAGGTGATGCCTTTGACCTTCTGCTTCTTATGCACTGGCATGATGGGCGAATTATCCTCGAAGTACTGGGCATTATCCTGGATCACCTTCATGTGCTTGGTGGCCTCCGGATCGATGATCTCCACGGAACATTCGTAGCTGCCGCGCTTGCCGAGCGGATCGTTGTACACCTCCACGAAGCCCTGGATGAAGTCGATGCTGACGTTCTTCTGCAGAGCCCAGGCGAGGTTGAACTCATCCCATTTCCTCAGGTCGCCCGTAGTGTAGAATTCAATCAACAACCCGATCACTTTCGCTTGCTCCGGCGTCTCGGCAACACCTTGAGCGAGCGTGAGCCACTTCACCATCTCGGTCAGCGCAGCGCTGTACATGCCACCGATGCGATAAACCTGCTCCATCAATTTCCCATCCTTGCCACGAACCAGTTTGCTGTTGATGCCATAACTCACCGGGGTGGTGTCGCCCTTCACTTCCATGGCCGCGTAAAAGGTCTCCACTTCCTTTTGGCTGATATCCTCACCGTAGAAGTTCACAGCTGAACCCAACACAAGGTCCTTGGTCGGATCGAGGCTGATCTTCTTCGCATCGATGGCCGGATCGAACATCACGTCGACCACTTCCTTCGCAAGCGATCCACCACTCTCCTTCAAGAGCGTTTCGAAATATGGGCGATCCATACCCGGCATCGCCTTGTCCTGGCTGTAGTGGTGGTGGAGGCCATTGTTGAAGAACACCTGCTTGGCATAGACCATGAAAGCGTCCCAGTCGGCACCGCTGCGCTCCCCCTTGTAGTCCGTGATGATCTTCTCCAGCGCACGGCGGATCTTCAGATTGTGCTTGTAGTTCTGGTCCCACATGATGTCACGCCCGGCGAGACCGGCCATGTTCAGGTAGTAACAAAGCTGTTTCTGCTGCAGCGTGAGTTGATCCCAACCGGGCACCTGGTAGCGCAGCACGCGCACGTCGGCGAATTGTTCGGTCTCCCAGAGGAAGGTATCCGCCACAGCCGTGGTGTCCGTTCCGGATGTGCCGTTCTCGTCGGCACCGCCCCCGCAAGCCACGAACAAAGGCGTGGCCAGCAGGGAGAATAGAAGATGTCGCATGGTGTTCATTGGGGGTGGTTCCCGCCTTGGACGGGAGCGCGAAGATAGGCTGGCACCCAGAACCAATGCAGCCCGCTACGCCCCGTTCCTCACCTTACCCACCGACGGCAACGGCATGCGGGCTGTGGCATGCTCCACCATCTTCTTCATTCGGTGGTAGGCGGCCAGTTGCTTGTTGTACCGCTTGAGGTCCGCGTGGTTCAAGGTCTCCACGTGGAGCAGGTCCATTTTGTCGGCCAGATCGTTCAGTTTCACGCGGATGGCCAGGTTGTCCTCCACAACACGGTCGATGTATTGCTCATAGGTCTCACCCTGATGGCGGGTGATGTGGTCCATGGCCTTGATCACCCGGGGTGGAAAGCCCTTTTTCTCCAGGTCCTCGATGGTGAGTTCCGATCGTTCCAGGACATCGTGCAAAGCCCCGAGCACCTGCTCCTCAAAATCCTGGCCGCTCATCATCACGCGCATGACGTGCAGGATGTATGGCTTGCCGAAACGGTCCACCTGGCCTTTGTGGACCTTGGCGGCGATCCGTATCGCCGATTCGAGCAGGTGGTCGTTCATGGGGTGGGCTTCCTATTTCACCAAGGGGATACGCAGGTCCAGCGCCTTGGGATCCTTGGAGATCACCCCGAAGTCGGTGCTCATCGCCACCTCTTTCGTGCCGTGCTGTTCCACGACCACGCCGGGGGCCGCCGTCGTCTCACCCGTGGACTGTGCGAACTTGAAGCTGTACTTGTATTTCATGCTCGCAAGAATGGTGCTCATGTCCATCCCGTTCTCGTCCCCTTCCTCGGCACCCTCCTCCTCTTCACCGCCTTTGGCCATGCCCGCACCGATCTCGTAAGCGTGCCGGTTGTTGCTGCGCACCAGCGTATTCCCATCCCAACTGAAGAACGTTGTAGGCGTGCCGGTGCTATCCGGCATCAGGACGTTCAAGGCTGCGTTCAGCGAGGAGATGTCCTTGAAGGAGAACCGCACCTTCTGCACCCATTCCGTCTTCGTGTCCAGCTTCACCTTGCTGATGCCGGCGATGCCCTTCAGGGCCGCCACCTCATCGTTCATGTCCATGGTACCCAGGTCGTCGTCCTTCTTCGCCTCGCTATCCGCCGCCGCATTAACGCTCTTCATGATGTCGCCCAATTCGCTCAGGTCGACCACGTACTCCATGGTTCCACTGCCGTTCTTCTTGAACGAATAGTTCTCCTCGATGGTGATGCAGCCGGTGAAGGCAATGAGCAAGGCCGTGGCGGCCAGGTGCTTCAAACTTGGGATGGTGCGCATGGGAGTGTTGAGCGCACAAGGTAGGACGCTGTCCTGAAAAGCACGAAGCCCCCCGGGTCCGGGGGGCTTCGTGCAATGATCGGCCGTTGGGTCAGCGCAGCAAGGGCAGTCTGAACGTTTGCTGTGTTCCGCCGCTTGTGACACGCACGAACCAGATGCCCGTGCTCAACCCTTCGGTAGAGAGGATGACACGACCCGGCGTGCCAGCCACCTGACGGGTGGCTTGCAAGCGCCCAGTAGCGTCAAGCACCTCGATGAGCACGCGCTGGTTGAAGTTGTGTTCAACAACAAAACCGTTCGCCGACGTCCAGGCGCTGAGCCCGGCGGTTTGACCCGTGCTGATCCCGGTGTTCATCTCCACGGTCACATCGAAGGCGGTCACGGCGATGCAATCACCGCTCGTCACCGTGAGGGTCACGGTGTAAACACCGGGCATCGCGTACGCATGGATCGGATCCACCGAAGCGCTGGTGTCACCATCGCCGAATTCCCAGAAGTACTCCGCATCAGGAGTGCTGGTATTGGTGAAGAGCACGTCGGCGTTGACGAGCACGTTGGAGTTCTCCACCGTAAAACCGGCGACAGCCCCACCCGCATCGATGGTGTACACATCACTGCTCCATTCGCAGTTGTTCGCATCCGTGACGGTGAGCGTGTAGGTCCCCGCACCAGCTGTGAGGTCCTCGGTATCGGCGCCATTGCTCCATGCGTAGGTGTAGGGCTCCACACCGCCCATCACCAGCACATCAACACTTCCATCCTCGGTGTCCGCGCAGGTGGTCGGCGTGTTGCCCACAGTGGCGCCTTCGAGCACGAACGGCGCATCGATGGTGAATTCGTTCACGAGTTCTCCGCACACGCCGCTGGTACCCACATGCACCGCGTACGTACCAGCTGCAAGACCACCGAAGGTCGCATCGCCAGTGATGGCGTTCTGCTGAAGGAGCACCGTACCAACACCATCGGTCCAGCTTACATCCTGGGGTCCTTCGCTCACGGTCACTGTGGCCTGGCCGTTCGCCATCCCGCCGCAAGTCGCGTCGGTGGCCGCGAAGGCCAACGGAGCGGTGGCATGCAACACCAAGCGCGGGACGCCAGCATCGGCGGCGGCATCCATCTCGAAGCTATAGGTGGCGCCTTCGATCAGCGGGGTGACGCTACCGGTGAGCAGGTCTTCGATCGAGAGGCAAGTGAGACCGAGCGTCTCGATGCCCGTTGCTGTCACCGTGTAGGTGCCGCTCACACCAGCGTCCACCATCACGGGGATACTGATGGCCGTGGTGTAAGCACCGTAAGCGTTGATCGCGATCAGTTCGTTGTTGCCACCGATCGTTGCGATCTGGGGCGCCGCAGGGATGGCGAAGATGTACTTCAGGGCATCCTCCCCATCGACAGCCGGCGTGCCCGCGCTGAAGACCACGACCGTCTCATCGTTGTACTCGTTGATCGCACTGGTCACCTTCAGGTGCAACGCGCCGGATACTGTTTCCTCATCACCACCAAAGAAACCACCACCGTTGCCAGCGGTCTTCGCGGCCTCGTTCACCGTGGCGCTCGGCGCTGTGCCCGTGGTCTTCACGAAGAAGCCCTGGCTGCTCTGTATCACATTGGTCGCACCGTTCGTGCCGGAGTTCAAGCTGATGTCGTAGACCGCTGTATTGCCGGCAGCTGGATTGTAGTAGGTCACGAAGTCCGCAACGCTACCGTTGCGCACAATGGAATTGAAGAGGATCGGGCTGGCCACAGGATTGCTCACCAGGTTCCATCCATCCGTATTCCCTACGCCCGTATTCGTGTAGGTGACAGGAAGCACGATCGGGGTGTTGGCCACATGCGGGTTACCGGTCAGCTCGGTCATGAAAGGAGCCGTACCACCAAGGTTATCGCCGCTCCATGCTGCGAAGCCCTGGCCTTGCGAGAGCGCCTGTGCATTGCTACTCACCCCGACCAAGCCATCATTGACCAAAGGCCCGCCGTTCGGCTCATCGTACCAGCGGATGCTCGGCCAGAAAATGCCGCTGCCGGGAGGATCATAGAAGTTCGGGTACTGCGAACCGGGGTAACCTGCCGTGAAGAAATCATCCTGCCAACCATTCACCGTTGCGCCCGCCACAGGGCTGCCCAACAGGCGCCAGTTCGTGGCGCCACCGGGGATGTAACGCTCCACTTTCAAGTTGCCGGTGTAGCTCGCGGTCGCCGCAACCGGGCCCAGTCGGCCTGCATAGGTGGCGGTGCTACGCAGTGTAACGGTCGCACCCGTGGCATTGAAGACACCATCGGTCAACTGCAGGGTACCGCGGATATCAGCGCCGCCTGTAACAGTGAGCGAGGTGGCCGGTGCGGCCGTCAGGTCGAAGAAACTCGCAGTACCAGCAATGGCCAGCGTGCTCGCGGTCGCCTCGGTAATGCTGAATGTGCTATTGTCGTTCGCGGTGATCGTGCCATTTATGGTAGCTGCACTGCCTTTTACATCGAGTATAGTGCTCGCGTTCAATACGAGCGTTCCACCAGCATCCACGCTCAGGTCCTTCACCGTCGCGTTGGCCGTATTGGTGACCACATCGGGGCTTTGCACCACCATGCTGGAATTGCTCGTGAAGGTGGCCGAACCGGCAACACCCGCAGGCGTATCGCTCCAGATCGGATCGGTGACGTTGCCGGTTGCGCGGCTGTAGTAGATCGGTACTGCCGTTGTTGCCACTGCCGTGCCCGTGCTGTTGCCTGAAACACAACCCCCATCGCCAACACTGCGCACACGGTAGTAATACGTCGTGTTCGGGCTCAACCCCGTAACGCCTTGCGAGGTACCGCCAACACCGATGGGGTCGTAACCTGTCAGAAGGAACGGAACATTAGTAGCGGAGATGATGATGTCATCGATCCTACTCGTCCCGGCGTTCTGGATCGGGGTGCCACCGTTCACCCGAATATCCGAAGTGATGATCCACCTCAGGAACAGGGAGGGTTGATCATCGCAGGCGCTGGGGAGCGCGACGTTGCTCAATACGCCGCTCACCCATCCATCGTTCAACACCGTAATGCTTCCACCTGTGACAATGGTCCAAGCACCGCCGGTACCGATCCGGTATTCCAATCTCCAATCGCGCGGACCGGTACCCGATGAGATCTGCTTGGACGATACCGTCATGCCCGCATAGCCTTGCGTCGAAAGATCGACTTGCCAGTATTTCACACCACTCCCACCATCCCATGCATCCGTAGCCGCGCAGCGCGTTGTCGCACCTGCCGCAGTGAAAACCACCGCGTTCGTTCCACCTCCTGTTGTGATCGTGCGCGCGAGGTTGGCTGTGATACCGCCATCCGCGATCGCATCGTCGGGATTGATCGGGAAATTCCACTGAACCATGGTCGCAGCACCCGGAGCGATGAACGTTGGGGACGTACTCACATCAAGCTGATAGCTCGCTGCACCAGCCGCCGTGATCCAGTTCGCGGTGAATGAATTGTAGCTGATGGGATTCGCGGCGAGCGGTGATGGAGCCACCGGAGCTGCCGTCGTGAAGGAGCCCTGCGTACCATAACCGGTACCAGCGTTGCTCACCGCGTACGCTTTATAGTAGTACGTCGTGCATGAAAGCAGACCGGTAAGGGCGCTCGTATAGTTGCCACCGCCGATGTTGGTGCTGGGCACCTGGGTACCGGTACCATTCACAAAGCCATTCGTAGTGCTGTACTCGATCCCATAGCTCGTATAGGCGCTACATCCGGTGCTATTGATCGCGCCTGCGACCGTCGCGTCGTTCGTGCTGATCGCTGAGGCCGCCCCGCTCGTTAGGGTTGGTACCGTATTGACACCACTTCCGGTTACCGCGACGTTCACGCTACTTGCGCCACCACCACCTACTGCGATATTGCCGTCATAGCTCTGTACCAATGTGGGATTGAAGCGCACATGGATCACCTGGCTGTACGTACCACCCGGTTGGGTGAGCGATAGTGAAGGAGTATAAGGACCACCGGCACCTTGATAACTGTATTCAAAACCGGAGAGTGCCCCCACGGTCACATTCGCTGCACTAAGGAATGTACCATTGATCGTGAAAGTGTTCGGGCCACCGGTGGTATTGATGCACACGTTGCCGAATCCTGTTGGGGTGGTCGGTGCAAGGACCGGACTCGTGGGGATAACAGACCCACCCACAGAAAGTGAATAATCCGAGTTGCCAGCAGCGAAACGCCCGACCCCGAATAAGCCCCCAGCGTTCGTAGCTCCGAACGCATAGATCCGTAACGTTATCGTCGTTCCGGCTCCAACATTCTGTAACGCGCCGACCCCGCTTAGTGCGACCTGTGTCTGGTCATCGCCGGTGCCAGTGGTCAAATTGTAGGTCACGTCACCCCCAATGTCCGTGAAGTTGGTCCCGTCCAAACTGTAGCGCCATTGGTAGGTGTTCGGGCCAGTACCCGAGCGCCTTAATCTCACGTCGAGGGTAGAAAGGGAGACCTGATTCCCTGCTGAAGCGCCCACGGTGAATTGGCAATAGTCCCCACTGGTAATGGCCGCTGCTTCCGTATTGGGGGCGGTATTGAAGCCTGAAGAATTGAAGGTCCGCACCAAAGCAGCCGCAACAATGCCCGACCCTCTTGTCAAGGTTGAGGCGTTCAGTCCAGTGCGCAGCGTCGTGGCCGCAAGGGAAACCTCATCCCCGTTGGTCACTGGCATGCTCATCTGCCAAGCCACCAATTTGTCGGCTGTGGCGATGGTGAGGCTCCAATCCACCAGCGTGCCGATATCGACAGCCGCAGCATCGAAAATGCGCAGAGTCCAGGTGCCGTTCACGGGGCAGCCAGTTATGGAGTTCGTGGAAAGCGCGTAGGGGGCCACCACTTGGGTTCCGGTCATCGCACCTTCAGGGCTGAAAGTCCCGGTGTAGGGTGCCGTGCCGCCTGTGATGCTTCCGCCTCCATTGGGACTCGCAAGCACCGTGTTCGTATAGTCCTCATTGGTACCTCCGTTCCCTGTGGTCAATTCAAGAGTCCCACAGCCAGCTGGACCGACCAGGAAAATGTCCAGGTCCCCATCGAAGGTGTGCGTGATGTTCAGCGTGACCGAGACTTTTGTGTTCGGCCCGACGTTGCCGATGCCCCCACTCAGGACCAATTGCGATGACACACCGGTGACCTGATCATTGTCCGGAATGGCCACGTTGATGGCACCACTGCTGGCCGTGGCTGAAAAGGTCTGTGCATTCGCATCGGGCGAATAGGCCGAGAGCGACACAAGGCCAACAAAGAGGAACATCGATCTCGACCAAGAACTGGCCGCACGAAGCGTAAAGAACTTCTTCATCAGGGAGAGGTTTTGGCCAGCCCAGGGCAGGGCCGGAAGGGGTCGGGTTAGAAGGTGACCAAATTAGGGAGTATGCCGGTATGAACCGAGGACTGTTGAAAAGCCTGATATCCAGTTGGCTGGCTACGGTGCGAACCCTTCCGGCATTGGGGTCAGCCCCAACACAGGTCGCCCATAGACCTCATCCGCGACAGGGGCCGATATCTTCACGATCCTGAGAACCTGTTCCATGTCCCTCGCTCCTGCCCCCGCCTTAGGCAACATCGTCACCACCCCCGAGACGGATGAGATCCGCATCACGCGCTTCTTCCGGGCACCCGCCGAATTGGCCTACCGCGCGTGGACGACACCCACCATGCTGGTGCATTGGTTCGGTTGCGCGGCCTTCACCACGATCAGCGCAACGGCCGACGCGCGTGAGGGTGGCGCATGGCGGGTAGTGATGCGTTCACCGGAGGGCATCGATTTTCCAGCCTTTGGCCGCTACATCGAACTCGTCGCACCCAAGCGCATCGTGATGACGCACCAGTGGGAGAAGCAGGTGGTGGAAGTGAATCCGGCCCGCCACGAAACTCGCGTCACCGTTACGCTGCACCCGGAGAACGGCGGTACCCGCTTGGAATTCCGGCAGACCGGCCTGGCCAGCACGGCCTCGCGTGATTCACATATCGGTGGCTGGTGTGATTCGCTCGATGCGCTGCATGCGCGCATTGCGGAGGAACGCTTCCGGTAGATCGCACGACAACGATGGGTGATGAAGGGAGAAGCCCCCGCAGCTTGGACCTTCTTTTCTTAGTATGCGTCGTGCAAGCCTTGCAGATCAGCGCTGTGGCTTGGCGGTAATTGGTCGCCGGGGTGTGCCAGCAGCATATCGTGCAGCGCGGCCTTACGGCGGTTCAGTTGTTCGCGCGGTATGTAGGTTTTGCAACTGATCAGGTGCGGCCCGTTCACCGCGCCCAGCACCAGACCCTGCGGCACCACACCAGCCACGGCCCAACGGCCGTTGTGCTTGTAACCCAGGTGCATCACCTTCAACTGGTGGTTGTAGCGAAAGAACTGGTGCAGGTTGGTGATCACATCGCGCGTCTTCGTCAGCCGCGCGCGGTACTGGCTGAAGAGGTGTCCGTAGAAATGGAAAGCGCGACCCACGGGCACCACTTGCAGGGCATCCACACGGCCCTTCCGTTGCCACCACATCATGGTGTACACGCGCAAGCCATCGACACCGGGCACGGCGGCGCACAGCCAGTTGTTGCCATCGGCGCTGCGGTGTGCATGATGGTAGGTGTCGCCAGCGGCGGCTTCGCCGGGACATCGGTAGCGCCAGGCTTCCAGGCCGCGATCAACCTTCTCGTGCATCCACGGCAAGCGTTGCCGGGCCAGCAGCAACTGCTTTTGCAAATCCCATAGGGCGATCGACATGCGACGATGGAAGGCGTGGTGAAATTGGAGGCGCCCGCCCACGCCCACAATACCCATTCGCTGGTATTTTTCGCGCGATCCGTTCCTGTCGAAAGCTCGAAAGCAGAAGCCCCGCGATCGCGGGGCTTCTGCTTTGGAACGGAGGAAGTACTAACGTGCTACCGGCAAAGAGAAGGTGCGTTGTTGGGTGCTGGTGGTGACGCGCAGGAACCAGATCCCGGTGGCAAGACCCTCGGTGGGCAGGGTAATGCGGCCCGGCGTACCGGCCATGCGCTCTTGCATGACCACCTGGCCTGCTGCGTTCATTACTTCGATGTTCACGGGGCGGCCGTTGTCCATGGTGTGTTCCACCACGAAGACATCACCGCTTACCCAGGCGTTCAAGCTCGGACCCACCGAGGTGGTGATGCCCGTATTCGTCTCCACGGTGATCACCACGGTGGTGGTGGCATCGCAGGTACCGTCGCTCACGGTGAGGGTCACGTTGTAGGTGCCGGGCAACATGAAGCTGTGTTCGGGGGCCGTTTCAGTGCTGGTGCTGCCGTCGGCGAAGTCCCACAGGTATTCGATCGCGCCGACGCTGTTGTTGATGAAGGTCACCGGCGTGTTCACCAGCGCAATGCCGCTCACCACGCTGGCATCGGCCACTGGGCCTTCGCCGGCGGTGATGGTGTACGGGGTGCTGGCGAGCTCACAGCCGTTGGCATCCGTCACCACAACGCTGTAAGTTCCGGCTGCGGCATTGATGTCCTCATTGGTGCTGTTGTCGCTCCACAGGTAGGTGTAAGGCGTGGTGCCACCGAGCACCTGCACATCAACCGCACCATCGTTGGTCTCGGGGCAGGTTGCGGCCGTGGCCTGCGCGCTCAGTTCCAGTGCGAAAGGTTGATCGATGTGGAACGTGTGGGTCATGGCGCCGCAACCGGCGGTGCTGCTCACGGTCACCAGGTAATCACCAGCGGCGAGCGCATCGTTGATCACATTGCCCTCAGGCATTCCGTTCTGTTGCAACAGCACGTTGCCTTGATCGGTGCTCCACGTGATGTCCACCGGACCACTGGTCACTTCCACGCTGGCCGAGCCATTGGCACTGCCTGCGCAAAGCGCGTCGGTCATGTTGAACGCGAGCGGTGCGGAGCCGTGCAGCAAGAGGCGCGGCACATTGGGATCATCACCAGCGTTCATGGTGAAGCTGTAAGTGGCACCCTCGATCAGCGGCGTAATTGTACCGGTGAGCACGTCCTCGATGCGGAGGCAGGTGAGGCCCACGCTCTCCAGTCCGGCGGCCGTAACGGTGTAGGTACCAGTAACGCCCACGTTCACAAGCACGGGGATGGTGATGTCGGTGGTGTAAGGTCCATAGACGTTGATCGCGATCATCTCACCGTCGTCACCCTGCGTGGCGATCTGCGGCGCATCGGCATGGGCGAACACGTACTTGGGCACATCGTCACCGTCGGTGGCGGGAGCGCCTTCGCTGAAGACCACCAACGTCTCATCGTAGAAACTGTTCACCAGGCTGCTGATGGTGAGGCGAAGCACCGAGGCCACGTTCTGCTCATCGCCGCCGAAGAAACCGCCGCTATTCCCGCTCGTCTTGGCGCTTTCACTCACGGTGGCGGTCGCAGCCACTCCATCGGCCTTCAACCAGAAGGCCTGGCTGCTCTGGATGGTGTTGGACCCGCCATTGATGCCAGCTCCGAGGCTGATGTCCCAGGTGGCGTTATTACCGGTGACGGGGTTGTAGAAGGTCACGAAGTCGGCGACATCCGATCCGCGGTTGATCTGGTCGAAGGCGATCGGGCTGGGTACCGGATTGCTCACCAGGTTCCAGCCATCCACCGCAGGTGCGCCCGTGTTCGTGTAGGTCATGGGCAGCGAGATCGGGCTGCTGGCGATATTGGGGTTGCCGTTCACATCCACAGTGAAGGCCGTGGTCGTGGTGAGGCCGCTACCGCTCCACGCTGCGAAGCCCTGTCCGGGCGCGAGCGCCTGTGTGTTACTGGTCGCTCCTACCAGGCCATCGTTCATGTTCGGGCCTGTGTTGCTCTCGTCGTACCAGCGTATGCTGGGCCAGAAGATGCCGCTACCCACGGGGCTGAAGAAGTTCGGGTAATGTGAACCGGGGAATCCGGCGGTGTAGAAGTCGTCCTTCCAATTGTTCACCGTTTGTCCACTCACCGGGCTGCCGAGCAAGCGCCAGTTGGTGGCACCGGCAGGGATGTAACGCTCCACGTTCAGGTTACCAACGTAGCTGGCACTGGCGGACACCGGGCCCAGGCGACCTGTCAAGGTCGCATTGCTGCGCAAGGTGATGGCCGCACCCGTCGCATTGAACACGCCGTTGTTCAGTTGCAGCGTTCCGCGAATGACGGCATTACCGGTGACCGTGGTACCCGCGACGGTGGTGACCACAAGGTCGAAGAAGCCAGGGCTACCGGCGGTTGTAAGTGTGGTGGCCTGTCCACCGATCAAGGCGAAGGTGCTGTTGGTCTGCGCGGTGAGCGTGCCTGTGATGACGGCGCTCGCACCATGCACATTGAACGCTGTAGCTGTGGTCAATACAAGCGTACCGCCGCTTTGCAGGTTCACGTCCTTCAGATCCACATCGGTCGTATTGGTCACGACGTGGCCACTCTGGATGACCATGCTGGCACCAGCGGTCCAGATCGCAGGTCCTGCCGTGCCGGTCGGCGTGTTGCTCCAGATCGGATCGGTCACGTTACCGGTCGCACGGCTGTAGTAAACATCGGGTGTACCCACGCAAACGCAACCGGCGCTGATCATATCATTGATCGTATTCGCGTCCAGGTCATCGCAGAAGTCGCCGATGAGGCCCGAGAGCGTAGGGCAGTTGTCCGTGCTGTTCGCGACATAACCACCCGGTTGTGTGCAGGCCAGTTGGGTCGTAGCCGGATCACCGAAGCCATCACCGTCCTGGTCGGCATACCACGTGGTCGCTGCGTTCTCCGTGACGGTCACGTTCGCCATGGCGTTCGCGCAAGGCGCGGTGCCAGTGACGGTATAGGTGTACACGCCAGCGTTCATCGTTGCGGGATCATAGTTGCCAGCGATCACCGTGCTCGGTCCACTCCAGTTGCCACCGCCTTGTGGCGAACCACCGAGGAAGGAGGTCAGCGAGAAGGACGCATCCAAGGAGCATACGGTGTTCGAACCATCGCTGCCTGCATCGGGAGGCGCAGTCTCGGTCACCGTCACGGTTGCCGTAGCATCGGCGCATGGCGATGTGCCGCTGACGGTGTACGTGTACACGCCATCGGTCATCGTTGCGGGATCGTAGTTTCCACCGATCACTGTGCTCGGCCCGCTCCATGAACCACCACCTTGTGGTGAACCACCCAGGAAGGAGATCAGTGAGAAGGACGCACCGTTGGAACATACCGTGTTCGATCCATTGGTGCCGGCGTTCGCAGCCGGGTTCTCGGTCACGGCTACCGTGGCCGTGGCGTTAGCGCAAGGTGCGGTCCCTGTCACCGTGTAGGTATAGGTACCCTGGTTCATCGTGGCAGGGTCATAATTCCCGCCTACCACTGTGCTGGGCCCCGTCCACGCGCCACCACCTTGCGGCGAACCACCAAGGAAGGAGATCAACGAGAACCCCGCATCGCTGGAACAGACCGTGTGTGAACCGTTCGTGCCAGCGTTAGGAGGCGTCACCACCGATACCGCGACCGTGTTGGAATTGATGCAACCGGTCACCGGGTTCGTCACTGTGACCGTGTATGTCGTCAGGGAACCTGGCGAAGCGGTCACCGAGGCGACGTTGGTGGCGTTCAACCCACCGGCTGGGGACCAGGCATAGGTCACAGGAACGCTGAACGTGACGCTCCAACTGGTGAGAGTACCGTTGCCACCGAAGTTATCCCCATCGATGTACAGATTCCACGTTCCGTTGAAGTTGCCATTGAAGTTCGACAACACCGGCGTGGCCTGGGTAAGGCTGCCTACCGGTGCCGGGAAGTTGTCCGTGGATCCACTATTCGTTGGAGCGTAGGTGCCTGAGTTGATGGGTCCGTTGTCAGCCATC
>JBDTNF010000134.1:0-3096 GCA_039933875.1 Flavobacteriales bacterium
AACGGACCCCGGCCTTCCGGATGAGGTCCAGGGTATAGAGGGGGTTGGTATAGACATAGCCCGAAGCGTCGCGCAACTCCGGAAGACCGCCATAACGGTGCTGGTGAAGCAGGTTGCCGAAGAAGATGCTGTGGTCCGTCCAAACGCGCGGAGTGAACCCCACGCGGGCCAACGCCTCCGCATGGTCGATCGCATCCTCGCGGTCGAAGCCCCGTTTCCCGCCGAAAACGAAATCGCCCCACGTGTGGATCGTATCGTGCGGATGGGCCTTGAGTATTTCCGGGTGGTCATTCAGGTCGACCTGACCGGGTTGGTGCGAATTGTAGGACCGGATGAAGAACGAGTCAGCGAAGGGTAGCCCGAGCTCCTTCCAGATCACGCGGTCCAACTCCTGCCAGTCCTTGTAGAGCGTCGCATCCGGATCGCTCGAAAGCGCGAGCCAGGCCTTGTAGGGATGGGGCAGGGCCAGCACCGATGGGTCCCGCCGCTTCCTTGCCCATGTGGTGTGCTCCTGTTCCAACCGCCCCGGGATATGCTGACGTGGGGCAAGTTAACCATGTGGCCGGGTAACGAACGCCCCCGGGACCGACCGACCGATCACATGCCAGGCTGGACCGGATAGGCCGTCGGAGCTGCATAAGCAGGGATTCAAATGTCGAAAGGCACGCGGCGCATCAGGTTCGACCCATCCTGCACGAAGTCAACGGTATAGGCCCCGCTGGGCCATCCCCTGACCATCAGGTCGATCTCGATGCTGTACCGGCCTGGGCCCAGGTTGCGGTCGTGGCCATGACCCGCACGGTCCGTTGCCGGGCATCCTTGATCAGGATGGTGACCAGTGCATGCGTGTTCAGTTCGAAGTCCACCTCGCCGTTCACGCGGACGGGGGCTTTGGAATAGACGCGGTCGGGGCTGCGCGGGCGATCGCGAAAGGTGCTGTACCAGGGCACTTCGACCCCTGCGAGCCCGGCCACGAATTCCCGGAGGGGCAGGGCATCGGTCAGCCCGTCACCGACCACTTCCGAAACGCTGTGTCCATTGGAAAGCACCCACACGGCTTCTTGCACAGCCCCATCGGAGTAGCGCTGTTCGTTCACGTGCGCGGCCAGTGCGACAAGGAGGGGGGCGGCCATGCGGGCCACAAGGAACGGGCTATCCATGCCCGGCCCGCCATCGCTGCTCTCTGCGCAGAACGCACGACAGGTCACGGTGGCTTTGCCGAAGGAAGGGAGCAGGACCTGCTCGCGGCGAACGATCATCAGGTTCTGTAAAGCGCTGTCCTCACTGATCATCAGTGCGCCGGGGCGGATCTCAGCCATCAGCGGAGATCCAGTGCGGTTGATAAGCGTGAGGGACAAGCAATCGCCTTCATGGCCGCCGAGTCCCTTAGCGGTCGCGGTGATCGAGCCCTTCCGCACCAACTCGAAAAGGTCATCGGCAACGGGCGGAGCGGGAACCGTGGCGGAAAGGGACATCAACGCGCACAGCGGCAGGCAGGGGGCGACGTTCATGACGTGGGCTTTGCTCATCAACGCCCACGGCGTTGCGATCCGTACCCCGTCAGGGCCAGTTCTTGCGGTCGCTCCAGGCGAAGGTCCACTCAGGGGTGTAAAGGCGATCGTCGCCGTTGAGTATGAACCAGGCTCCGAGTTCAGGATGGCGCGAGTTCTTCACCAGGTGAATGTCCTGTGCCGGCATGTAGCTCTGCGCGAGCAGGAAAGCCATTCGACCGTCGGATCCCTCCGCCACGTCGATGACGAGCATGGCATGGCCCGGTGAGCCACCCTGGATGAAGACATCCCCGGGTCGCAATGGAGATGTCGCCGCATCGCGTAGCTCCTTGCTCAGACTTAGCGTGCCTGCGTAAGTGAACACCCTGCCCAGGTAATGCAGCAATTGGGCGTGGGACGCATCAACAGTTGATCCGGGTACCCATCGGCAGGCATTCCCTTCTACAGCGATGCGCTCGCCCTTGCGCCAGCGCCCCCATTCCGCTTTGAACCCACTGGTGAAGTTGAACGCGATATCGTCCTGCCTGCCGTTGGCGAAGAGGAATTCCGCACGCAACCGCATGACCGCATCAGCGCACTGCTGCAGGTCCGTTGGGCCCACACTCATATCGATCACCGCAGCATGCACATCCTGGCGGATTTTCGATGAACCGTTGAAAAGGTGCACGGCCGCGGTGCGCGGCTTCAGGGGAAGGTTCCGTAAGTAGTGTTCGAAACCGCCATCCGGTACGGCAGCGCGCGAGAAACCATCCGGAGGTGCGAAGCGCATCGCCACCGTGCTGCTGCTGTCGTTGGCGACCAGGTGGGCATCGTGCAAGGTATCGGCGCGCTGTTGCGCCGGTGTCTGGCAGGCTGCGCACAGCGATAGCGCGACGAACGCGACGGTGATCGGTAAGGGCGAACGCATATTCCGGCAATGCGCTTCGAGGCAGGACGTAACGATCAGGCGTTGGCGCCTTCCTTCCGCGCGGCGGTCTGGTCCTCCTTGGTAGGAGTATAGCCGAAGAGCCGGTTGTCCTTGATCATATTGTCCACGTAGGGAGGCACCATGCTCTCCCAGCCGGGTGTGCCGGCGCGCACCATGTCCAGCACGGCTTTGCTGAAGATGTGAAGCACCTTTGGGTCGAAGCTCTCGATGTCCACCAGCCGCTTATTGAAGAGGAGGTAGTCGTACAGCGGCTTCAGGCGCGGATGCACTGGCATGGTGCCCGTGGTCATGATGTCGTCCGTGGCCGTGGCACGGCTCGGGTACACGTAGATCTTCAGATCGCGTGTGAAGAGGATGCCGAAGGCTTCGAGCATGCCGCCATTGAGGTGGCGGTAGTACTTCTCATCGAACACATCGATCAAGTTGTTCACTCCCATGATCAGGCCCATCCGCGCCTTGGTGTAGCGGCTGAAGTACTCGACCAGCTTGTAGTATTCCTGGTAGTTGCTGATCAACACGGTCTGCCCAAGGGAGCACAGGATGTCGGCGCGGTCGATGAAATCCTTCTCGTCCACATCGCCCGTGTCCGAGCGGAGATTGCTCAAGGTGATCTCGAAGAGCACCTGCAGGTTCTGTCGGTCTACACGCTGTTCCTTG
>JBDTNF010000135.1:0-32433 GCA_039933875.1 Flavobacteriales bacterium
TCATCCTTCGGTGGGCCGTAGCCGAAGCTCATGCCCATGCAGCCCAGCCCGATCGTGGATACGTGCAGGCCGCTCTTTCCCAGTTCTCGTTGTTCCATGTTCATCGTTGTGTTTATTGGCGTTCTGTTGATAGGCGGAATACATCACCGGTAGCGTGAACGCGGCGGCCGCTCCGGTCCGTTTGATAAAGGTGCGACGATCCATGGTCGGTATCTAGTTCCGCCTACTTCAAATGCTCCGAAAAGAACGCTCCCAACTTCTCCAGCGGCATCAGGTCGGTGCGGTCGTACAGATCCACGTGGCCGGCGTTCGGAACGATGTACAGTTCCTTCGGTTCGGCGGCCAGCTTGTAGGCTTCTTCGCTGAACTCGCGGCTGTGCGCTTTGTCGCCGGTGATGAAGAGCATGGGGCGCGGCGAGATGGTCTCGATGTCGTTGAACGGATAGAAGTTCATGAACTTGGTGTTGCTGCTCAATGTGGGGTGCGTCGTGAGCAATCGGGTGGAACTCTTCGGGGTGAACTCGCCCCGGGGCGTGCGGTAGAAATCGTAGAACTCGCGCTGGATCGGATCCGTGCTATCCGTCAGTTCATGCACGGTGCCGCTGGTATACTTCGTCTCGCCACCGGTGAACTCCACGTAGCGTTGTTCGGCAGCCTCAGCAATGATCTGCTTCCGCTGTTCCAAGGTCTGTGAATGGTGCAGCGCGTTGCGATTCACTGCGCCCATATCGTACATGCTCACCGTCGCCACGGCCTTCATGCGCGGGTCGATCTTCGCCGCACTCACCACGAAACCGCCGCTGCCGCAAACACCGAGCACACCGATCCGTTCGCGGTCCACGAAGGGCCGTGTGCCCAGGTAGTCCACACCCGCGCTGAAGGTCTCGGCGTACATGTCGGGCGCCACCGCATTACGCGTTCCTCCTTCGCTCTCGCCCCAGAAACTTAGGTCCACCGCCAGCGCGATGAAGCCCTTGTCCGCCATGCCAGAGGCATAGACATCCGCGCTCTGCTCCTTCACGGCACCCATCGGGTGGCCCACCACGATCGCGGCATGCTTCTGCGATCGGTCCAGATCCTTCGGGATGAAGAGATGGCCCACCACCTCCATCTGGTACTGGTTCTTGAACGCCACCCGGTACAGTGAAACGTTGTCGCTGACTTTGAATGTGCTGAAGTCCTTTGGTGATAGCTCTTCCATATCGGCGGTCTTGTTGGTGCGTTCGGGTGCTTTGTCCGTCGGCTCTGGCGGAGTGCAGCCTTGCGTGAGTAGCAGAAGGGCACTGATCGCCGCGGCGCCTAGGATGAATGTTGCTTGCTTATTCATGGGGTCTTCGTGCTGCCTGTTGGCTTCAAATACAAAGGGAAGCCTGGTCCTGTTGTTCTTGATCTATTCAGGACTAGTCGCGCAACGGTGAGTTCCCGTGTGTTCCTGCTGAGCTCGTACCGATGTCCACACCGATGTCGTGGCTTGCTGTGAACGCTTCGGGTGCGCGCTTGCCCACCACCTCCACCTTGGCGAAAGCGCTTTCCAATTCCTGCATATCAGCTGCGTTCAGTTCCACGGTCGCCGCGCCGAAGTTCTCCTGTTGGTGTTCCATGTTGCGCGTTCCCGGTATCGGTACAATGAAGGGCTTCATGGCCAGCAGCCAGGCCAAGGCGATCTGCCCCGAGGTGGCCCCTTTGCGCTCGGCCATTGTGCGCAGGATGTCCGCCACCGGCCTGTTCTTCGCCATGGCCTCATCGGTGAAGCGTGGGAAGGAAGCGCTCACCCGCAGGTCGTCCTTGTGGAACGTGTGTCCGGGCAAGAACTTTCCGGTGAGGTAGCCCATGCCCAAGGGGCTCCACGGCACAAAGCCGATGCCCAGTTCCTCGCACACCGGCAGTACCTCGTGTTCGGGATCGCGCGACCAGAAGGAGTACTCGTTCTGTATCGCGCTCACGGGAAATTCGGCATGCGCCCGGCGGATGGTGGCCGCACCGGCCTCCGACAGACCGAGGTGGCCCACCTTGCCCTCCTTCACCAATTCGCCCACCGCACCGGCCACATCCTCGATCGGCACCTGCGGGTCCACGCGGTGTTGGTAAAGCAGGTCGATGTGGTCCGTGCGCAGGCGCTTCAGCATGCGCTCCACGTTCTGCTTGATGTACTCCGGACGGCTGTTCAACCCGAGCCACTCCTTCGTTACCGGATCCACCTCGAAACCGAACTTGGTGGCGATCACCACCTCCTTGCGGAACGGCGCCAGCGCTTCGCCCACCACCTCTTCGCTGTACCACGGGCCGTAGACCTCCGCTGTATCGAAGAAGGTACAGCCGTTCTCGTAGGCCTTTCGCACCAAGGCCACCGCCGCTTGGCGGTCCATCGCCGGACCATAGGCCCAAGCGAGGTTCATGCAGCCGAAGCCCAGCTCGCTCACCTCCAACTTGCCCAGCTTGCGCTTCTTGAAGGCGATCGGGCTTGCGGGCCGCTCGTTCCCTGCCGACCTACCCGATGCCCCGAACGCATGCGAGAACAGCGCGCCACCGAACACCAAGCCACTGCTGGCAAGCGCCGAGCGCATAAGGAAGTCCCTTCGGCTCTGGTTCTGTTGATCTTGGTCCTTCATGGTCGCTTCCTTTGGTACAAAGAGACTACGATCCAAGGCCTCGCTCACTTGCGGAACGCGCCATTGTACTTGCGGATGGCGACAGGGGGCATGTCACACTGAGCCCTGAGCCTGTCGAAGGGTCGAAGTGTGGGCGTGCCCCCTCGAAGACTCGGGGTCGAGTGCTCCGCTGTAGCCGGACTTGTCAGGGCCAACGGCTGCGGCACTGCGGGGACTTCCTTCGGTCGCCTCCTCGTTGCGCGCATCCACAAGGCCCCTCCGGCGCCGGGCTGCCGCTGCGCCCCCTCACGCGAAGCTCTTGCTAGATGCTCGATGTCGGAAGAGCGCCTTCGCGACACCAGAAACAAACTCCTTCTCCAGTTGCTCTTCCACGGAAGTGATCATTGCTTCCGACCATGGTATGCGGTCCATGTACCAATCTTCGAAGCTCAGGAACCATCGGTAGTCGAATTCGCGGTAGTTGAACTCTTCAGGTCTAAGAGCCCAGAGGTACATCTTGCTGTTCAACTGGTCCACGACAAGCTGGCACTCTGCGGTTGCCCTCTTGTTGTGCTGGTACGCCATGCGGATGCAATGGCGAATGCCATTCCAAGGGCCGAAGTTGTCTATGTCTTTCGGCATGCCATCGTCAGGTATGTAGTGGTCCTTCAACCAGCTGATCTCCGTCGATAATCGAGTGCAGTAGTTCCGCCACAAGTCGGGGTCGTCCGTGGGGTTCCACAGACCGTAGTAGTATGACCGCCAAAGCAGTTCGGTCTGTTCGGGGTAGTCGCTCACACC
This sequence comes from Flavobacteriales bacterium, assembly GCA_039933875.1. Lineage (GTDB taxonomy): Bacteria > Bacteroidota > Bacteroidia > Flavobacteriales_F > PHOS-HE28 > PHOS-HE28. Next base: position 3,390 of record JBDTNF010000135.1, read on the forward strand.
CAGATTGAGGTCCTGTTTCATGCGTACCTGCTCCTCATACACTAGAAACTGATGAAGCGGTAACATCTCCTCCAATCGTGAACGCCAGTCTTTGCGCTTACAGCGCGTGACGACGCTTTCATACAAACCGGTCTTCGCCTTGTATTGATGAGCAACGGACCTGATGGACTCGCACAGGTCTGGCAGCAGATCGTTCGACCAGATATGATCCGATAGTGCGTACCGGAGCATACGCTCAAAGTCGTTGGGGTCAAGTTTTCCAGCAAGCGCATCGACAAATTGCAAGAATGGCCCATGTGACCGAGCGCCTCCGAAGCAGTCGCTTACGCTCAAGAAGTCAACGACAAGCCCCAACATCTCTTGTGCTTCATCTTTGCTCAAGTCCAGCAGACTGAGCAATAGCAGATGGTTGTTCAGGATGCGTCGAACTCGGCGCGCGAAAAGATCGGACTCACAGGCGCGCTCGAACAACGGCCTCTTCAGTACGTCGTTGCCGAAGAACTTCTGCCGTTCAAAACCGGATTGTAGAAAGTTCCGGAAACGTCCGATGATCTTGTCCCGCGCGTCCCCATCAAGATCCAATCGCTTCAGGTCGAGCTCATCAATCCGTTCGGTGACCCATTCCGTATCACCGTATTCAACCAACATGAGCACGAAGAACTCCGATAGTGACTTGGGTCGCGCTTCATAGTCTGCTGGCGTCGCAAATGATGTCATCATGCAATCGAGATACCCTTGTGCGATCCTATCAAAGTCCCCGTATTCATCCTCGATGAGAAAATTCATCCGGACCAGATTGTACAAGGAGTACACAGCGGCCTCGACCTTGAACCAATGGACAGGCCCGCTGGTACGATAGCCACCGTGGCTATATCCTTTGTGGATCTCTTTGACCTTCTCCAACTGCTCATGAATGAACCATCGAGTGTCATTTAGAGGTCGGGATGCGCGGAAACTGCGCAAGGTTGCCCTCACTTCACGATCGACAGGAAGTTCGTTCAACACCCGATCCACATCCAGGTCATCGATGGATCCTTGGATCTGATCCAGCTCCTCCTGCTTGATATGTCGCGAAGAGTAAAGGAACGGCCGCAGATTCTTGAGGTTCAGGCAAGCCAGATAGTAGCTCACATGCTGATGCGTTTGCTGAGACCGGATGCGTACCTCCTCAAGAGCATAGTAACTGCGCACCGGCTGACCCATTTTGAACAGAGCCCATGCCTGCTTGAGGCCTAGGTCGCCACGATCGCGACTACAGATGCTCTTGGTCGCCAGCGACTCGATATCCAGCAACAAGTCTGCGAATTCGAGCCTGCGATAGCGGCAACCCATGCAATTGCACTCGACGTCCAAAGGCTGTGGTTCGAGACGATAGACCTCCGGATGAGCATCATTCGCTCGACCGATGCTGTGAACAGAACTTGAGTACAGAAGCCGGAACGCCTGATCAGCTTCTATACCTCCTTCTTCATTCTGTCCCGTGAACTTCACCACGCCCTCCTGCGAGATGTTCTTGAGATAGCGGAAGAGGGCGTCATTCTTCGACCTCAAAAGGAAAGGCTCGTGCCGGCTATAGACGGCATCATTGGACCTTGCAAGAACCGCAATGCCTTTGTTTAGCCGAAGTGGCACAAGTTTCTGGACCGTTGACATCGGTATCGCGCCGAACTCCTTGAAACGCCCAAAGGAGATCTGGAGCTGCTGCCCAATGCCGGTGTTCGCAATAGCATCCGAGGACAAGTCCCATCGATGCACGACGCGAAGGAACTTGAACACGAGCTGCCCGGTCTTGCTTAGGCGCTTCAGTTGCCCGGCATCGTTGGGTAACTGTGCCTCTTCAAAGTACCTATGGATCGGTTCGGGGTCCATCGTGACGATATGGACATCCTTTCCGAGATGCTTTGGCTTTTTCGGAGCACCGGAAACCAGCAGATAAGGTTGTTGATGGTCGGTACCCAGAATACTCTTAACCGTATGCAGGATCTGTTTCAGGTTAGGGTCGTCGAACGAGAACCCAACGAACAGAACGAGCGAGGATGAGAACGCATATTTGACGAAGCTCTCGATGAGGGGGAAGTCCTCGCTGTAGCGATCATAGTCCTTCTTGGTCAGCACAATGTTCCGCTGGTCGAAATCGCCGTGCATCTTGACCAACAGCGCTGCTTCCTTCGCATAGGGAAGATCGCTGTCCTTCTTGACGATAGAGTACCTCGCACTCGACTCTTTGATCGCTTGTTCGAAATGCGGGTCGAAATTGGTAGTGATCACATGCTGTGGGCGTAGCTCCAGGATAAGCTCGTGCAGCGGATTGAATGTGGTCTGTGGATGGTTGAGCACCTCCTGGATCCTCTCTTGGTACTCCTTATTCTTGCGCTCGATCAAGTACCGCTGGGTGGTGATGAGTGGATCCTCGGTCGCATCCTGCTTCTCCATTTCCGCCCTCAATTGTTCTACCATAGAAGCCCATCCGGGAACGTTGGAATCGATTGACACGCCAGCCCCTGCGAACACAACGAGCCTACCATAATTCTTGGCCTTGACGATGTTGGTGATGTTCAGCCGAAGTTCTGCAGGGAACGTTGGCTGCGAGAAGGAGTCCGTAGCGCGTTCGAACAGGAATGCTTGACGTTTCCTCCAATGAGCCTTATAGCGATGAAGTTCAGCCTCTCCGACCCAAACAGCCGAATCACGTAACACGCCGCTTTGGAAGAGGTCGGACACGACTTGCTCCTGATCTGGCGACAAGAGGAAGGTATAGGCAGTTGCGCCCGCACCTGAGCGGCTCTGAAGGAAGGGCTCGCGCGCCGTGAACTCGCTATTCTCTTGAAGGCGGAAATGCGCTACAACACTTTTGGTCATCGCGCTCAGGTCGAACCTTCCATTGATCGCGCGATCAAGTATGTCCAAGAAGTAGTGCTCTCCTTCCTGATCCTTCAGAACCAAGTAGTCATACTTCGGCGGCTCTTTGCCAAGCGCTGAATTGTTGACTACCCGCCTAACCACTGCGATGCTCACGTGGTAGATGGGATTTGCCTTGGACCTGGCCTTGGTTTCCATGAAGAGTGAACTAGTTGGTTGCCAAGATAGACAACTATAAAGTTGCATGGACCATCTTCAGTGTATCTTCGCCCCACCTTGATGTACAATGCCCGCCTCAGCCGAAGTCGAAGCCTTCCTGCGAGAGTTCCACGCCCGGATGAAGGTGTGGGACGTGCTCTTCCAGGACGACCGGGAGAAGAACACCCTGGCCTTGACCGCGCTGGGGATCACGCGCAACCAACGCAAGCAGGTGCTTGAAGAACTGACACCGATGGACTACAGCGAAGGACCGAAGAAGGACTGGGTAGATGGCCCTGCGCTATGGGTTTTCGGCAAGGCCTTGAAAGGAACGGACCTGTACATCAAAGTGACGCTTGGCCTCACGAGCACCGGTAGCGTGGTGTGCATCAGTTTCCACGCCGCCGAACACACCATGAAATTCCCCCTGCGATGAAGCCGACCTTGATGAACCCCATGACGGGCAACGAGATGCCGCTTTGCCGGGAGCCGCGAAAGCTTCCGTTCCGCAAAGAGGAGTTCGAGATCATGTACCACTTCTACAAGGACACGGATGGTACACAGTACACCGAGACGTTCACCGATGAGGTGAACATCAACCAGGTGTACAACAAGTACCGCGACAAGTACAACCTGCCCTTCCCGGACGAGGTGAAGGCGATCCGCGCGAAGTACGACCTGAGCGCGATGAAGATGAGCGAAGTGCTCGGCTTCGGTGCGAACGTGTGGCGCAACTACGAAGCGGGCGAAGTGCCCAGCGAGAGCAACGCACGCCTGATCCAAGTGGCGGATGATCCTGCGGAGTTCGGGAAGATGGTGCGGCTGAGCGCGCACCTGGACGAGAAGACGAAGGAGAAGATCCTGGTGCGCGTGGATGCGTTGCTGAAGGCGGACGATGGTTGGCACTTGGCCTACAGCGAAGCCGACTATGTGATGGGCACGGATCCGGGCGAGAACCTACCGGACCACACCACGGGCTACCGCAAGCCCAGCCTTGAGCGCCTCACGGAGATGATCGTGTTCTTTACCGAGCAGATGCAGCCGTGGAAGACGAAGATGAACAAGCTGCTCTTCTACGCGGACTTCAGGCATTACCAGTTGCACGGCGTGTCCATCAGCGGCGCGCGGTACAGGGCCGTAACGTGGGGTCCGGTACCGAAGCAGTTCGACGCGTTGTTCGATCATGTGGCGCGCCACGAGGCGGTGGACTTTGTGCAGAAGGAATTGCCCGATGGCAACTTGGGCGGGCAGTTCAAGCCGCGTGGTCCGCGCTTGTTCCGGGAGATCCTGTTCGAAGAGAGCGAACTGGCCGTTCTACGTGAAGTGGCCGAGCGGTTCGCGAAGGATGATGCCAAGCGCATCATCGCTACCAGTCATGCAGAAGAGGCCTGGCTGAAGCACAAGCCCGATCACAGCATCATGGATTACAACCTCGCCTTCGGGTTGAAGGCATTCGATAAACAGGGCTAATGAGTAAGCGCTTCCAAACCCTGCGTCCCGATGAGTGTGCGATTACCGCGTTGGAGGTTCAGCGCAACGCGCACGCGATCAGACGCGATGCACTGCGCTTGGAAGACGCGCGGAGCTATGGAACAGCTATCGCGCTGAAGGTCCACGCATTGGAAGAAATGACGAAGGCTTTGCTCTTGTTCATGGATTCGCATGGATTTCGCTTCAGAGGCCTGACAAATTTGAAAGTCCTGGACAAGGATCACCAACAGCGACATGTCGTGATCCTGATCGCAGCAGCGTTCGATGTGCTCGGCCAAGAGTTCATGAAGGCGCTACGCTGGATGGATAAGAACAAGGTCTTTGTAAGCGGAAGCGAGCTCGATCGGGAAAAGCTGCAACGTGAATTGTGGCCACAGCTTTTGGAGTACTACAGGGATAGTCTTGGTCCGCTCATGCTGAAGCTGTCCGAATGGGCAGCGATGCTTGGGGATACCAGAACCAGTGGCATCTACACTGATTATCGAGATACACTGCGATCACCGCTGGCCATGAACCTTACTGAGTACAGTAGTGTGAACACACGACTTGAAAGCGCCTATCGCGCTCTTCGAACCGCTTGTTACTGGCTTCGCAAGGGAGGAAAAGAGCTCGATGATGGATTCAAGTTCGCGAAGACGAAACTCGGTCATCCCAAGCGCTACACTGAGGTCAACAAGTTCATCGGCGAGAATCTTCGGGATCGAGAGGTGCTAATCAAGATCTCGCAAGGCCTGCGCGAATCAATCGACAAGATCGACTCCTTGGCAGAGGTTGAGTTCGGACAGGAACCTGCGTGAGGGATAGGAGCAAGTAGCCCGCAGCAAGGCTTTGCGAGCGCGGACTACTGCGGATAGCCCGACCCGAGGCTTTGCGAGGGGCACGCCCAAACACCTCACGCCACCGCCCGCTGCCGCATCCGCCATTCCCCCGGCGTAACGCCTTCCCAACCGTGGAAGGCGCGGAAGAAGGAGTTGGCGTCCTCGTAGCCGAGCAGGTAGGCGGTTTCGTTCAGTTCCACGGCGCTCTGTTTGAGGTAGTGGTGCGCGAGTTCGCGGCGCGTTTCCTCCACCACGTGCTGGAAGGTGATGCTGGCATCGGCCAGCTTGCGTTGCAGGGTGCGCGGGCTCATGCCCACTTCGCTGGCCACATCCTGCAAGGCGGGGCGCTTGCCGGCGAGCGAGCGCTTGAGCGCATGCTTCACCTGGGAACCCACATCGCTGGCGGACTTCCGTGCCTTCAGGTCCTGGTCCAGTTGCGCGCCCACGATGGCGAGCAGCTCCGCGTTGTGCGTGGTGAAGGGCAGGTCCAGGTCGGCGGTGCGGAAGACGATGGCGTTGCGTTCGGCCTTGAACTTCACGCGGCAGCCGTAGTGCTTCTCCAGCAGTTCGCGTTGCTTCGCGGGGCGCTTCAGTTCCACGCGCAGCGCCGCCACACGGCCATCGGTACCGCGCTGGCCGATACCGAGGATCCACGAGAGGCAAACGTCCACGAGCACATCGGGTTCGCTTCCGGCGGCCTCGGTGAAGACGAATTCCACGGCGGTCTCCTTGCCGCTGGCGCGCAGGTTGATCTCCTCCGGACAGACCAGTTGTTTGTAGCGGCCCATGCGCTCCACGGCATCGCCGAAGGTCTTGCTGCACACCGCTGCGATGGCCTGGGGTTCGAAGCGCTCGAAGCGTGTTTCCGTTCCCATCTTCAGGCCGATGGCGGGGTCGGCGCTCACCTCGCCCACGGCACGCCACAGCCCGAAGAGTTCGGCCGTGGTCGCGTGGATCTTCTCCTGCTCGAAGAAGCCCGCGTGCAAGCCCGCATGCCGGAGCAGCGAGGTGATGGGCACCTTCTGTTCTTTCAGGCGTTGCGCGAGGTTGCTGGCGATGCGGAAGCGGTCGGTCATGCTTTCAGTGTTGCCATGTCGATGACGAAGCGGTAGTGTACATCCTGTTTCACCACACGGTCCCAGGCCTCGTTCACCTGGTCCATGCGGATCATCTCGATCTCGGGAAGGATCTTGTGTTCAGCGCAGAAGTCGAGCATCTCCTGTGTTTCCTTGATGCCACCGATGCCAGACCCGGCGAAGCTGCGCCGTTGCGAGATCACGCTGAAGGCGTGGACTGGCAAAGGCTGCTCTGGCGCACCCACCAGTGTGAGCGTGCCGTTGAGTTTCAGCAGACGGAGGTAACTGTTGATGTCGTGCTGTGCGGAAACGCAGTCGAGGATGAAGTTGAAGGTTCCGGCATGTTGCTTCATGGCAGCGGCATCCGTGGAGACGACCACTTCGTTAGCACCGAGCTTCAGGCCATCGGCCACTTTGCTTGGGGAGGTGGTGAAGAGCACCACGTGTGCGCCCATGGCATGCGCGATCTTCACGGCCATGTGACCGAGGCCACCAAGGCCTACGATGCCCACCTTCATGCCGGGCCCGACTTTCCAATGACGCAGCGGTGAATACGTAGTGATTCCTGCGCAGAGCAGGGGAGCAGCGGCGGCGAGGTCCAGGCCTTCCGGAATGCGCAACACGAAACCATGGTCCACGACGATGCTGGAGGAGTACCCGCCCAGCGTGTGGCCGCCGAGGTGCTTGTCAGGCGTGTTGTAGGTGCCGGTGCTACCGCCGGTGCAGTACTGTTCCAAGCCCGCTTCGCAATTGGCGCAGGCCTGGCAGCTATCCACCAAACAACCCACGCCCACCACTTGGCCTACTTTGAATTTGCTCACCGCTGAACCAACGCGCGTCACATGCCCCACGATCTCGTGACCGGGCACGCAGGGATACTTCGCCGGTCCCCATTCGCTGCGCGCGGTGTGGATGTCGCTGTGGCATACACCGCAGAACTTGATCGCGATCTCCACGTCCGTAGGGCCGGGTTCGCGGCGTTGGATCGGCGTGAAGGTGAGCGGCGTGGTGGCCGAGTGCGCTGCGAAGGCGTTGGCGGAAGTGGTGTTCATGGGTACAAAGGTCGAGCGCACAAGGGCGATGGCACTTGCAGAACGCGCCATTGTACTTGCGCAAGGTGACAGTGTAATTGGTTCTGAGTGGGTCATCATCTCCACAGGACAGGACCAAGTGCCTCACCGCCTCACCAGCCGGCTGGACTACATCACCGAAACGAACGCGAGCTCGTGGAGCCTTGGATGGATGGCCGCCGCGTCCTACGTGCATCCATTGACCGACGATCTGGGAGTGTGCGCCGAGCTGAAGTGCATGAACACCTCTGCCACGCACAACACCGTGTTCAGTGCCCAGGTGCAACTCCAGTGGAAATTCCTGCGGTGGTGATCAGGATACCTTATGCTGATGGTCGTCGCTTCGCGGATGATGGAAGGTGCGGTGCTTTCACTTACCGTTCGGACGCGGATCCAAGCCAGGCACCCAGGGTCCGGAAGCAGACACTTGGGGGAGGGTGGGATCCTCTTGACAACCTTCTCGCCTAAGCGCGTCTACCTTTCGCAACCCCACGCCCATGACCTATCGCTACCTCTGGATCCTCGTGCTGTTGAATTGCCTCGCGTCGCAGGCCCAGACCGTGTTCATCCCGGACGTGAACTTTCGCGCGTGGCTGAACGCGGCGAAGCCGAACAGCGTGGATGTGAACGGGCAATGCGATACGGCGGTTTGGAACGCGCAGCCGCCCTATTATTTGAACTGCGCCCTGGCTCCGCTCCCCAACGGCAGTTCCTTGGATATGCAAGGGCTGCAATACCTGAAGATGGGCATGCTCCAATTCTCCGGCGGGGCGGCCAATAGCATCAGCGTGCAATGGCCCGGGCATCCCTTCCATTACGAGCAGTTGGTATTCGATGGCACCAATGTCAACCTCTTCTCGGCATCACCGTTCCCCATTCCAGCGGAGGTGGAGACGTTCTATTGCAACGCGTGCAACATCACCGGACTTCCTGATTTCGGCGGGTACTGGATGTCGATACGCTCCGTGGACCTGTCCGGGCAAACGCTGGTGGTGCCCCCGACCGTCACCCTGCTCGAGCTGAATGACTGCAACCTCTCGGAAGTGCCGCTCATTCCCAACGTGGAGGAACTGCATGTGAACCAGAACCCGCTTACGAGTTGGGCGAACATCCCTTCGAACCTCACGACCTTGGAGGCATACTACGTCGGACTCTCCAGCCTGCCCGACATCGCAAGTTCCACCACCTTATGGACCCTCAATTTGAGTAACAATGGGCATACCACGATACCCGTCCTGCCCCCACAGTTGCACAACCTCGATATGAGCGGCAACCAGATCATCACATTGCCTTCGCTCGAAGGCACGGTGTTGACGTCCTTGGACATGGATAACAATCCCCTTACGGCATTGCCCTTGCTCCCGACCTCGTTGGAGTTCCTCACCGCGAACAGTACGCCCATCACCGATCTGCCCGACCCGCTGCCGCCCGTATTGGAGCGCTTGCTGATCGCGGGTACATCGGTGAGCTACATACCAACGCTGCCCGCATCATTCAAGTGGTTGGGCATCTTCGGCGCCCCCGTAAGCCAGTTGCCCGCCCTGCCTGCTGGCATGACCGACCTGGATTGTCGCGGCGTAACGGCCTTGTCCTGCCTCCCTGCCCTGCCCAGCAGTTTGCTCCGTTTGCGGTTGTCGGGTAGTTCGGTCGGTTGCCTGCCGAACCTCCCGCTGAACGTGGATACCAGCTTCGGTACCCTGGGCATAGCGCCCGTGGTCTGCAACGTATCCACGAGCCCGTGCCCGGTGGTCAGCCCATTGATCACCGGTACCACCTTCGCGGATGCCGATGGGAACGGGGCCTTCGACATCGGTGAGGCCACGCGCCCGAACCGGACGGTGATCGCACAGCCCGGCGACCTGCTCACGGCAAGCGATATCAATGGCAACTATGTGCTACCGGCGGACATCGGTTCGTTCTCGGCTACCGGTGTGCCGGGGCTGTACGAGCCGGTGACGACCGCACCTTATGCAGTAACCTTCACGGGTCTTGGCCAGGTTGATAGCCTGAACCACATCGGCTATCAAGTGATCCCCGACATCATCGACCTGGTGACCTCCGTGATCGGAGACAACGTGCGGCCCGGTTTCAATACAGCCCTGTGGGTGCATGTGAACAATGTGGGCACCGAAGCCAGCGATGCCACTGTGCAGCTGACCTTCGACCCAGCGCTCGACTACATCATCAGCAGCATCGCACCGGGATCGGTCAACGGCAATCTGGTGGAGTGGACAACACCGACACTTGCGCCCGGCGAGACCTGGTCCGTGCGAGTGGATCTGTATGCGCCGCCTTCCCTGGTGCTTGGCGATCCGTTGGTGCAGACCGCCACAGCCGCACCAACGCTGCCTGATGAGACACCCACGGACAATACCGCGGTGCTGAACGATGTGGTGGTGGGGAGCTACGACCCGAACGACAAACGCGTGGAACCCGCGTTGCTCCTTGAGCAGGATATCACCGTCGGCACACGGGTGAACTACACCGTTCGTTTCCAGAACACAGGAACCTTCCCGGCGGAGCGCGTGTTGATCACCGATACGTTACCCGATGGTGTGCAAGCTGCATCGATGGGGTTCATCGCGAGCAGCCATGCATGTACCTGGTACATCCACCATGGCGTGTTGCACGTGCTCTTCAACAACATCAACCTGCCGGACAGCACGAACGACGAAGCGAACAGCCACGGCTTCGTGCGTTTCAGCATGCGACCTTCCTCCGACCTGCTCGTGGGTGCGGTGGTGGCGAACATCGCGAACATCTACTTCGACTACAATGCACCGGTGATCACCGCTCCGGCCATCTTCCATGTGGAGACCGGACTGTCCGTGCAGGAGAATGATCAACCCGGTTTGCGTATGTGGCCGAACCCGGTCACCCAGCAGGTCATGGTGGAATTCGCGTCCGGTGTTGCGCTGGAAGCACTATCGGTGCTGGACCTTCAAGGCCGCACGGTGCTGCAACCCCTGTTGGTTCCGGGTGTTCGGCATTCCGTGGATGTCGCAGCGATCGCCCCTGGGACCTATCTCCTGATGGCGCGGACATCGAAGGGCACCGTTACCACTCCCTTCGTCAAGCAGTAGGTGTTCCGGTGGTCGCCCTCAGGCCCCAGCAGCCGGATGGACCGACGGAAGAGGAACGATGGCAACGCGTGGTGCTTTCGCTTAGGCGCTGACGCTGGGACGGAGATCGGTGCTACGAGTGCAGAAGGGCCTGGCTCGGTTCCGGGGCAGCCCGCGAGGTGTCAGGCGTGCGCCGGGCTCACCGAACGCAGCTTGACAATATTCGCTGCGATCGTCAGGCGCTGGTCGGCGAGCACGCGGAGAAGATCCGCCGGTGGGGCGCCACCGATGGCCGTGTCATAAAGGCCGTGGATGTGGATCTCGGCGCGTTCGCAGGCGGCCAGCATCTGGGCATCGTCCAAGGGGGCTACCGTATCGCGTATCCGAAGCCACACCCTGTTCACCGCACCCGCTGCGCTGGCGGCGTGGGTCAATTTTTCCCCGTTCATGGCGACCACGTGCGTCAGTGCCGCGATCATCGCTTTCCGGTCGGCTTCCAGTTGCTGGTAGAATGCCCGCACCTTCTCATCCCCGCTCTTTTCGGCCAGTAGGGCGAAGATCAGATTGCTCTCGTTGAGGTGCTCATAGATCTGTTGTACGCTCGTGCTCATCATGCACGTTCCGCCGCAAGCTTCGTTCCATTGCAGAGGCCACTACGTGAGCGCATCCGCTCCGGCCTGTGCCACCACCGCATCGTCCGCAGCGGCCATGCCGGAGACACCGATGGCACCGATCACATGGCCATCCTTCACCAGCAGGTTGCCGCCAGCAACGGCCATGGCACCCGGCAGCGAGAGTGCGCGCAGGCCCGCTCCACCAGCGGCCAGCATGTCCTCGAACACCTTGGTGGGGCGGCGGTAATTCACGGCGCTGGCCGCCTTGGCGATGGCGATGTCCATGCTCGCCAGTTGGGTGCCATCGATGCGGATGAAGTGTGCAAGGTGACCGGTGCTGTCCATGATGGCGATGGCCATGGGCCATTGATGGCGCAAGGCTTCCTGTTCCGCGGCGGCGGCCACCTCGCGGGCGAGGGCCAGGGTGATGGGCGGGCCGTAAGGCAGGGGAAGCGGGGAGGCGGGTGCTGACATGCTGCAAGGATACGCGACCAACCGCGCGCGCTCAAAACAGCACGATGCCGAAGCCGCTCAGGTATTGCTGCGCCGCTCGGCCGGTGCCGCGGGATACGTCACGTGCTTGCGCCAGTCGGTGTTCAGGCTGTCGGGGTAGTAGTCGTCCGCCTGGGTGGCGAACTCGTTGCCGCGCACGAACATGTCCATGCCGATCTCGGTGAGGTCGCTCTTGCCGCAGGCGGCCAGCAGTTCCATCACGCCCTTCAGCGTGTTCTTGTGGAAGTGGTACACGCGCTCGCTCTTGTCGGTCACCACCAGGCCGCGCATCAGGGCCTTGTCCTGCGTAGCCACGCCGGTGGGGCAGCTGTTGGTGTTGCAGCGCAGGGCCTGGATGCAGCCCAGCGAGAACATGAAGCCGCGCGCGCTGTTGCACAGGTCGGCGCCGGTGGCCAGCATCTTCAGCAGCGAAGCGGCCGTGAGCACCTTGCCGCTCGCGATCACCCGCAAGCGGGTGCGCAGCTTGAAGTGTATCAATGTGGTGTGAACGAAGATCAGCGCCGGCTCGATCGGCATGCCCACGCTGTCGTTGAACTCGAGCGGTGCGGCGCCCGTGCCGCCTTCGGCACCATCCACCGTGATGAAGTCGGGTAGCGGTGCGCCATCCGCCATGGCCTGGCAGATGTCGATGAACTCCTCCGTGCGGCCGATGCAGAGCTTGAAGCCCACAGGCTTGCCGCCGGAGAGGTTGCGCAGTTGGTCCAGGAAGGTGAGCAGCCCTTTCGCATCGCTGAACGCCGTGTGGCCGGGAGGGGAGAGCACGATCGTGTTCGGCGCCACATGGCGTATGCCCGCGATCTCCGGCGTGTTCTTCGCGGCGGGCAGCACGCCACCATGGCCCGGCTTGGCGCCTTGCGAGATCTTCAACTCGATCATGCGCACCTGTGGCTGCGCAGCCTTGGTGCGGAATAGTTCCGGATCGAAATCGCCCTCCAGTGTGCGGCAGCCGAAATAGGCCGTGCCGATCTGCCACACCACATCGCCGCCGTGGCGCAAGTGGTATTCGCTCAGGCCGCCTTCGCCGGTGTTGTGGTAGAAGCCGCCCTTCTTCGCGCCTGCGTTCAAGGCCAGCACCGCGTTCGCGCTCAGCGCGCCGAAGCTCATGGCCGAGATGTTCAGCAGCGAAGCGTCGTAGTGCAGCGTGCAGCGCTCGCCACCGATGCGCACGCGTGGCGCCTCCTCCCGCACCGCGCAGGGATAGATGGAATGGCGCAGGCCTTCGTAGTTATTCGCGTTCAGTTCCAGCTGCGTGCCGAAGGGCGTGCTGTCGTCCAGGTTCTTCGAACGGCGGTAGGCCAGCTCGCGTTGGCGGCGGCTGAAGGGTTTGCCATCCGTATTGCGTTCGATGAAGTATTGCTGCAGCTCGGGGGAAATGAACTCGAACAGGTAACGCATATGCCCCAGCACAGGGAAGTTGCGCAGGATGGTGTGGCGGGGCTGCAACACATCGTACACACCCAGCAAGAAGAGTGGAGCCACCACGACCAGGCTCCACAACACCGAATGATGCAAGTAGCCAACTGCTCCGATGAGCAGCAGAAGCGGAACGCTGATGAGGAAGAAGAGACGGCGCATGTGGATGAGCCCTCAAACTTAGCCTCGCGCGGTGGATGCCGGTGCGGAGGATATTGATCGTGCTTTGAGACGGGTTAGATTGCAACATGGGAATTGATATTCGCACATTAAGGAGACGAGCGAAGGAGTACGTTGAAGCGCAAGCCCGCACCAAGGTTACGTCTGTTCGCTTTGCCGAACGCTTCATTCTTTTCGACAAGGAGGATGTAGCGCTCAGTGTTAAGACGAGCGATGACAAGGAGCCTGAATGGTGGGTGATAGGAGGCGCGACTCCGATGAATCTCTATGCTAAGTCAGTATATCCAGATGCGGATGTGGCATTCTCCCTGCATCAAGGGATAATGATGCGCATCGCTGACAGGCAGTTCAGCGAATCACGAGTTGCTCCTGAGAATGTGGGCTATGACGCTTTCATCTCTCACGCATCAGAGACAAGACGATCATTGTCCGTCCACTGGCGAAGGCACTACAGAAACTTGGCTTCTCGATATGGTACGACGAGTTCACACTAAGGGTTGGTGACAGTCTTCGGAAATCCATTGACCGTGGATTGGTGAACTCTCGATTTGGAATTGTCGTTCTGTCCAAAGCCTTTTTCGCGAAGAACTGGCCGCAATATGAACTAACGGGTTTGGTAACTCGAGAGATTGATGGCGAAAGCGTCATACTTCCAATATGGCATGGCGTGACCAAGAAGGATGTTGTGGCAGCGAGTCCGACTTTAGCCGATAAAGTTGCGTTATCAACCGATGTAATGAGCGTTGCACGCATTGCTAAGGAATTGGCAGCAGTTCTCGTCGAAGGGTAGCCTTTTTTCCTCTCAATCTTCGCATCGGCTCTCGCCTCCGAGGCCCCCCGCGATCACGTTCTCATCATCGAACTTCACGGCAGCGCATGTGTACGGCCACTCGTGCGCATCATCCTATTCCTTCTACTTGCAGCACCCTCGCTGGCCCATGCGCAACCCGGCCCACCCACCTTCTGCTTCGTGCTGGCAGAGGGCAGCACGACCCTGCGCCCGTTGGCACGTGCCGTGCAGGTGGAGCAGCATTACCGGGAGCGCGCACCCGCACCAGGCCCGATCGCCAGCTGGTTGAAGACCGAAGTGGTGCTGCGGATGGAGCACGGTACACTCTTCGGCGATACCACCGGCACATGGCATGTGTACCATCCCTATGAGCACGGGGCGGAGGCATATGTGCTCATCCTAGCCGGTGCCGACACCATGCGCCTCGATATGCCGGAGGATCCGATGCCGCTTCGGCAGCAGGAGCTAAGCCGGTCCGCCCGCGATACGCCGGAGGTGATCCGCTTTCGCGCAGGGCGCTACGCCATGGAGGAGTACATCCTGGAACGGCGGAACAGCGGGGCGGCGAAACGCTTGAGCACGCGCATGTTCCGGAACGAAAGCGCAGCCTACATCCGCATGACGGAGGAACGGGGCCAACGAGCATTTGGTAAAGCAGGCTGACCCCACATGCCGAGGGGCTTTTCAAGTCGCCTTTCCAAGTCGGTCCCCGTAACTTGGGCATCGCATGCTTCAACGCCCACTTCCTTCATTGCGCGCGCTGTCGTGCGTCGCTTTCGTCCTGCTGTTCGCTTCGAGCCGCGCGCAAACCGATTCCATCAACGTGGGCGGCCTCGAGCGCACCTACACGGTGCGGTTGCCATCGGCGTACGATGGCGTGACGCCATTGCCGTTGGTGATCGCCATGCACGGCGGCTTCGGCAGCGGTCTGCAGTTGGAGCAGCAATCGTTGCTCACCGTGAAGGGGGAGGAGGCCGGCTTTATCGTGGTCTATCCCGACGGCGTGGCCAGCCCCTTGGGCATCCGCAGTTGGAACGCTGGATGGTGCTGCGGCTATTCCTCCACCAACAGCATCGACGACGTGGGTTTCATCGACTCCTTGCTGGACACGCTGGAGAACGAACTGGCCATCGACACGCTGCGGATCTACGCCACGGGCATGAGCAACGGCGGCTTCCTCAGTTACCGCCTCGCTTGTGAACTCTCCGACCGCATCGCAGCGATCGCCCCGGTGGCCGCGAGCATGAGCATGACGGACTGCGCGCCCGCGCGCTCCATGCCGGTGATCGCCTTCCACAGCTACCTGGATGAGAGCGTGCCCTATCTCGGTGGCATCGGCACAGGGATCTCGGCGCACTACAACCCACCGCTCGACTCGGTGCAGAACGCCTTCGCATCGCATGCGGCTTGCGCGGTACTGAACGATACACTACAGGACGATGTCGAGATGACGGTGATCAGCTGGCACGAATGCGATTGCGCCCAGGAAGTGCTCACGTACATGACGCACGACGGTGGCCACTCCTGGCCCGGCGGGGTGCAATCGCCCATCGGCGACCCGACGTCCACCGTGATCGATGCCGATGACCTGATGTGGGCGTTCTTCCAGCAGTACACGCTGGATTGCGCGCTACCCGCGGGTGCCCCGGCGCTTCCTGGCCTGTCGGGTCTTGCGGTCTACCCGAACCCCACCGCGGATGCATGGCGCGTGGTGCTGCCAGTTGATCAGGGAGCGACGCGGCTTCGGCTCTTCGACGCGATGGGCCGCGCGGTGCGAACGATCACTATTCCTGCCGGCCAGCGCGGGGTAACGGTCACGACCGAAGGCCTGGCTCATGGTACCTACCTGCTGCGCACAAGCAACGCCCAAGACGATATGCAGCGGCTGATGGTGGTGGAGTAGGAGTGGAGGAATATCGAACACCGAGCATCGAATGATGAACGCCGAAGTGGTGCGTTCACTTCGACCTTCGGTGCGTCAGCCACTTGTGATCTAACGAGACACTGGTGGATAGGGCTGCGGCAATTGATGGAACACCAGTACACCGCCGGTAATGGTGCCATCCTTCTCGCGGATGGGGGCGGCACTGTCGCTGATGTCGAGCTCGCTGCCATCCTTTGCGATGAGTACCGTGTGTTCCGGCAGGCCAACCGGATGCCCATCGCGCATGGCCTGGACCAATGGAGCAGGCAGGGTCTCGCGGCTGGATCCGTCAACGATCTTGAACACTTCTTCGACATACTGTCCTTCGGCATGTCCGAGGTCCCAACCGCATAGTTGTTCGGCTACCTTGTTCATGAAGGTGATCCGGCCGTTCAGGTCCACGGTGATCAAGCCATCGCCCACACTGGAGAGGGTATGGTGGATCTTCTCCTTCTCACGAAGAACATGTGCTTGGCGTTCATGCATCGCCGCAAGTTCCAACCGGCGTTGCACCTTTAGCGAGCGCACCCAGCCGCCAACGACCACCATCGCCGCGCCGACGGACGCGAAACGAAAAGCGCTCACCAGGTCCTCCCCGTTGGCAACCAGGAGCGAATAGCGCGGAGCAGCGAAGAAATAAGCAGCCACAGCGAGGCTGGCGCCCAAGGCGACCAGGCCCGGTTTCACACCACCCACGATGGAGGCTGTGATGACCGCGAAGTAGAATAAGTAGAACGGGAGGGAACCGCCCAATACGGGGTCAAGCACGGAACGGACGAGCAGGGCCACCACGACGCTGGCCAGCGCAATGATGTAAGGATGGGGAAGATAGCGTTGAAGCAACATGACGGTACAAATATCGGAAGGTCTGGGAAGGTGGTGTCGCGGTGCTCTGTCGTGACCAATGTAGCCTCTACCGGAATGGCGCACTCCGCCTTCCCGTCCCGCGGTCGCGAACAACCGGGCTATTAAATTTGTTCCCTTTCCAGCAAGCATGTCGACCGGATCGCGAGTCTTGGAATTGGATCAAGCGCAGGTGCTTGATCAACTTCCCGTTGGCCTGGTCACCATCGATTCGGATCTCCGGTACACCTATGCGAACATGGAGGCGGAGCGATTCGCCGGCATGCCGCGTAACGAGTTCGTGGGACGTGTGATCTACGAGGTGTTCCCGGCCTTGCGCGGCGGTCCGCTGGAGGAAGCGTTCACGCACACGATGACGACGCGCGAAGTGAGCCGCTTCACGCTGCCCTTCGCACCGCACGATACGTGGTACGAGTTGGTGGCGCACCCGGCGGCTGATGGGGGCATCGTGGTCTTCTTCCACGATTCGAAAAGAAGGGTGCTGCAGGAAGCGGAAGTGGCCGCACTGCGGGAACAGCGCGACAGCACCCGGCGACTCTACGAGACAGCCCTCGCCAACACACCGGACTTCGTGTATGTCTGGGGCCGCGATCACAAGTTCCGCTATGCGAACCAGGCTTTGCTCGACCTCTACGGCGTAACAGCCGAGGAATGCATCGGCCATGGCTTCCGCGAGGTGGGCTATCCGGAATGGCATGCCCTGATGCATGAGCGCGAGATCGACGAGGTGGTGCGGACCGGCAAGCCATTGCGCGGCACCATTCCCTTTTATGGCAAGGGCGGTGGCGGGATCTACGATTACATCTTCGTTCCGGTCTTCGGCCCCGATGGGGAGGTGGAGGCCGTGGCAGGCACCACGCGCGATGTGACCGAACTGGACCGTGCCAACCAGGCCTTGAAGGACACGGACCGTCGCAAGGACGAGTTCCTCGCCACCCTGGCCCATGAACTGCGCAACCCCCTGGCCCCGATGCGCTCGGGCTTGGATCTCCTGGGCATGGAGAACGACGAGAACACACGGCAGCGCACCGTTGCGATGATGGAACGGCAGTTGGGCCAGATGGTGCATCTGGTGGATGACCTGCTCGACCTCAGTCGCGTGAGCCGCGGTGTCATCGAACTGCGTCCGGAGCCGACCAGTGTGAACGCCATGGTCGAACTGGCGCTTGAGACCAGTCGGCCCTTGATCGAACGTTATGGACATACCCTTGTGCTTGAACTGCCCAAGGACGACCCACCCTTGCTGGGCGATCGAACACGATTGGCGCAGGTGTTCAGCAACCTGTTGAACAACGCTGCGAAATACACGGAACCCGGCGGGCGCATCGCCTTGAAGGCCGAACGGAAGAGCGAAGAGGTGATCGTGTCCGTAACCGATAGCGGCATTGGCATCGAGCAGCATGAGCTGGGGCGTGTTTTCGACATGTTCACGCGCCTTTCACGCGGAGGGACGGATACGCGCGGCGGGTTGGGCATCGGCCTTCACATCGTGAAGCGCTTGGTGGAAATGCATGGCGGACGGATCGAGGTGGCCTCGGAGGGTGCTTTGCGCGGAAGTACGTTCAGCGTCACCTTGCCGATCACTGCCGCGAAGGACCAGGTCGGGCCAATGCGCCCGACGACGGGTGTGGCGAAAAGCCACCGCATACTGATCGTTGATGACAACGTTGATGCGGCCTTCACGCTAAGCGTGATGCTGAAGAACAAAGGGCACCAGGTGCATGCCACCTACGGTGGCCAGGAAGCGCTGGACATTGCTGGGACCTTCCGCCCGGAATTCATCTTCATGGATATCGGTATGCCCGGTCTCGATGGCTACGAAGCGTGCAAACGCCTGCGGGCCATGCCCGCCTTACGCGACACGCGCATTGTTGCGCTCACCGGCTGGGGACAGGAGAAGGACCGACAGCTTGCTCGCGAAGCGGGTTTCAATGACCATTTGGTAAAGCCCGTTCCCCTGTCTGTGATCGAAGCGACGCTTATGCACGCGGGGAGCTAGTCCGGGCGATCCGTGATGGTCGCGGTCTGGTCGCTGGAATAATCCCTCCGTTACCGGCGCAATGGCGCTGGGCTTCGACCGTGTCAATGCACAGGCGGACCGGCCATGGCACCGCTGAGCATGGTTGAGCCATCGGCCGGGCGGAAGCGCCAGTACAGCAGGCCCTGACCGGGTCGAGGCATGCTAACTTCCTGCCGATCGGATCCGTTGATCGTCACTGAGAACACTTCTCTTCCAAGAACGTCCGAGATCAACAGTTGACCGTGTTGCCCCGCGATGTTCCGCACGACCAATCGATGCTCATCCCAATAAGGCATTAGTGCACCATCGGTGGCGTGCTGTGTCGCCACCAGCGTGGCGAGGGCGGGACCGAGACGTCCTACCCAGAGATCGCCGGAACCCAAGTAGAAGCCCAAAATCGAAAAGTCGCAGATCTAAAATCGAAAAGTGCAAATCCGGGCAGGGTGTGGCCCCTGCCCGGTTGCCTATCTCACAAGATGTCAAGGAACAGCCCGTAATGGGCCTAGTTCTCCGCGAAGAACGTCGGGAAGTTGGCCAGGTTGTAGATGTCAACTAGGTCAGCAGGATCCGACACAGGGAGGTATACAACGAAGTCGCCAGAGCTGGTCAGGTAGGCATAGCGATGCGCGTTCACCGGCGAGAGCAGTGCTGGCTTAACGAGAACGCCAGTAAGCGGCAGTCCCGTTGTAGGGCGGAACCCGGCTGGCAACGTGAAGGCGACCCCGTTGGAAACGCCCACGCTTGCCGCGTTCAGAATGCCTTTAATACGGATGATGCCGCCCGGTTCCTTTCGGAACATCACACGTTGCGCTCCGGAACCTTGGAAATACCCACCTCCCAGCGCAGGCTCTCCTGGGTCGTCTAGGATGTGCCAGGGACCGGGAACCTCATAGGCCAGCATCTCCGTGATGCGGTCCACCAAGCGCATGCCCACCACCGGCGTCATGTCTGGCACCACGCCGGTGATACCGAGCACCGCCCGGCGTTTGATGTAGGCATTCTGCGAGCTGATGTCCTCGAACACCTCAACACCGGACGGGTCGAGCGTCTGGTCGGCGGCGAAAGAGTACAGGGCAATACCTCCGGGTAGGGATGTACCTGCCGTGCCCTCGTACTCGAACAGCTCACCGAGCAGGACTACCCACCCTGCTGTGATCGCGTAGGTGCCTGCGCCCAGGTCTGTGACCTCGCACCCGGAGAGAACGTAGCCAGGGCCGAAGGCATCGGCAACCCCCTTAAACGGTCCTCGAATGGCGTTTTGAAGCCACTCTACATCATTGAGGTCAAAAGGGAACCCTCCAACGAGGGAAGTATCGAGCTTGTCCATGGGTTAAAAGGTCTGGATGGTGTAGCGTTTGGATGCGATGCGATACCGGTCCACCAGGGCGCGCATCTCGTCATTGTCGAACACGAGCGCAACGGGGACCATTACGATGAAGTCGAACACCAGTTGGCTCTCCTCCTTGCGCTTCAAGATGGGCCGCATGTCGCCGTGCAGATCCCAGAACGTGCTACCGATGCCGGGGGGCTGGTTGAAGTGCGCAGCAACGCACTCCCACACCTTGCCCGCTCGCGTGCAGAATGAACCAATGCCATAGAACCCTGCGCTGTTCCATTTGCGGTACACGTAGAGCGGTGGGCGGGCCTCCTCTTTCCGGTAGATGAACAGGAGCGTCGGATCGATCTGGTTCGCGATGTATATCTGGCGGCTCACGTTATCGAACCGGTCATTGAGCGCGATCTCCAGAGAGAAGGTTTGCCCGGTAATGGATAGATCATACACCACCTGCTCGCGGTACAGGATCACCAAGCCGTAGAGGTCCACGATCTGGCTGGTGATCGCACGCATCCACGCCACAAAGCGGAACTGGCGCCACCACGCAGGCATAAGCGATTGCCGTAGCCCTTCCCACTCTACATCAAACCACATGGGGCACGTATGTGAGGGTGGTGGCCAGCAGGTTCGCCGGGTCTATTTGATAGTGGCCAGCGTTCGCGGTGTACTCCACAACGATCGGCTGGTAACTGAAGAGGCCATACTTAGCGAGCACGGTGCCGAGCACCGGGTTCGTCACACCTTGGGCCGCTTGCATGGCATCGACCAAGGCCGTCAACGTGAGCACACCATTGAACGGGATGTTCGCCAGGAAGGCGTTGATCGCGTCCTCCACAGGGAACACGGTCGGCTGAAGTATCAACGAACCGTCCGGCGCCATCATCAGCGGGTTGTAGTACACGGTGGCGGGGATCTTCAGCATGTCGCCCACGTCGGTGATGATGTTCACGATGGTGCCCGCCATTTTGATCTCGTCGATGTACTCAGCGAACGCGAGCAGCTCCGTGGGTCCAAGGCCAACCAGATCGGTCCCGGAGAGCTTTGCGACCTTCAGCAACACGTAACCGCCAGCCTCTTTGCCAGCAGCACGCGCAATGATGCGCGAGGGGATGTCAATGACCGAATAGCCTGGTACGTTGCCGATGTTCTCCAGGAAGTACCCGTACTGAAAAACCTTCGCCTTCTCCACGTACCACCGCAGCGTGCCGATGTGACTACCAGCGGCAAGCACTTCGATCTCTGCCTTCAGTTGATCCCAGAGCTTTTCATGTGTCCAGGCGGCCACGGCGAACACCCACACCATCAACCGCCAGCGCGACACCCTGCTGGAGGTCGTGAGGTCCGAAAGGAGGAGCTGCGATGTGTCCGGATTGGGCACCAACTCCAGCAGCTCCAACTGCGCCTCTTTCGCGGCGATGATAGCGTCGTAGATCTGTGTGATTGTCCTGGCCATTACAAGGGTGTTATAGAACTGTAGCCCTGAATGTGTTCTCCCACCATCCACACCACTCGCGCGGGGCCGTTGCGCTCGTAGTTCGCTGTTGCCACCCAGAACCCACTACCCTCCCAACCTGGAGGCTCGAAATCCGATGGGATGTTTATCCAGTCACCATCCACCTGATACTGTAGTTGCGGCTTGCGGCATGGGGAGAGCAGGTCCGTGAGCGCGTCATATCCGGTGTATGCTGAGATGAGGGTGATCCTCCAAGTCTCTGCCCCTGGACCTGGGTAACCGGTCCAACCCATGAGCCATTGAAGCCCGATGCGCCCGCCAGGATAACCAAAGGCGTTGTACACCTGCCACAGGTATTGATAAGGCTCGCCAGCCAAGAGGGAAAGATCCTCGATAACAGTACCAGCTTCCGGTATCTCGAACGTCCACTCAGATGGCCCTTTCGTGAGGATGTGACCGATGTGGTCATCACCGAACGTACCGGAGGGCGGGCCAAATTCGAGACGGTCAATGATGAACACCTTCGCACCTTCCGGGAGCAAACTCTCGAAGGCGTCGAAGTCTTCAGCCACACAGGCGTAGTCCACTGGCACGCGTGGAGGCTCCAGCAAGTAGAACGCGCACGGGCCAGGAAAGAAGAACGGGCCGGTCACGGGCTTGCTGGCGCGTGAGGCATACCAGTCCACCACAACCTGGTCGATCGCAGCGCTACGGATGCGCAGCTTTTGGCCAGCGGTCAGCACGGCGTCCAGGTTGCCCAACTCAGGGTTGTCCTGGAGCAACAGGAACACGCCCTCGCTGCTGCCGTACTCCTGTACGGCGATGTCCCATAGACCTTGGCGGTCGAGCACGATGATGATGCGTTCAGGCATAGGCGGCGTTGAGGGTTATCTGTTCGCTCTCCACCACTTCGAGCTTGGTCACTTGCATGCCGTCGCGCTCCATTTCGCGCTGGATCGCGAGGCGGATCTCATCAGGTCCGACGCTGTTCAGCATTTCCATGCGCAGCCCCACGCCGATAAGCGGGAACTGCCGGATGTCACCCGGTACGGCAATGAGAAGATCGCGCTGGTGCTCCAGTGTGCTCTCGCCATAGCCGAGGTCGCCGTTCTTAATGAACAGGTCGCCGGTGTCATCGAACGTGAAGTCAAATACTTCCATGTCGCGTGTGCTCGCTTTCGATCTGTTGATAGTTCGGCAGCGGATTCGTTGTGAACACTTGGAGCATCTTGGCCTTTAGCCCGATCTCCGCGCCGTCCGTAGGTGCCCACTGTACAAATGCCTGATTCATGGCGGTGAGCAGCGAGTTCAGCGCGTTCAGGTCGCTCCGCAATGCCTGCACCTTCACAAGGCCACCGTGCTGGGTTCCGTTCAAGCTCAGCGTGCCGTCGCCCTTCATCTCCACCTCAGCACCGCCATCCAAACGGACCACATACTTCGTCGCAGTCTCCACCTGGATCACCACAAGGTTGTGCGGCTGATTGTCCAGCATGGCCATGAGCACGCGGCTGCCCACCTTGGGGATCGCGTACATGCCGATGTCAGCGTTCGTTAAAGCCACCTTTAATCGCACGTCGTAGTGCAGCGCTCCGCCATCGCTCGGCTCAACGTCGCAGGTGTACCCGCTCACCGCCTTCACTGTGCCGCTGATCACTGGCACTTTCGCCTGCCTGTTCATCAGGTCGCGCAACGCCCTATTTGCTCTCTCTGCGCTCATTCTGCTTTCTTGCCTAGGGTTGCCTCCCGTCGATACCCGTTATCGCCGTAGCTGACCGTTACGGCGTCGATGAAGTAGCGCCCGCCACGTTCCGGGTAGTTCCCATCCGCCAGCTCAGCGATCTGGCTGTGCTGGCAGTTGGGGAAACCGAACGCGGTGAGCGAGCCTTTGTACCCGTCGAACTTCAGCAGCGCCATCTTCTGCTCCGCCTGAACCTTCAGCTCCGCTGCTGTGAGGTTATAGAAGTGCAGGGTGTGTTGTTCGCCATCGCTGTCGCCGAGGTCCACGTCGATGCGGCTGTTGTCCGGCCGTATGCTTATCGCCTTCACCTTCACCTTCACGTCATCAGCACGGCGGAACTCCAGGCTCCCGAAACTGGCCACGTTCTTCTGCATGTGGTACTGGATCACGCTCGGCTGTTCATCGAACGTGTACGGCACACCGACGCACAGCTCCAGCCCACGGAAGAACACGGCGAGGCCGTACTGTTCCTTCACTACGGTCAATGCCTCCGCCCGCGTCACCTTGTCCAGGCGGAACGGAGAGAGCTGCACCTCTGGCACCTTCACGATCGCGTTGGGTGCGATGAATGCGAGCACATCCGCAAGGCTCACCGATCGCCAGCTCTGGCTGATCGTCTCCTGACGCAGCTTCCACATTTCATCCATGCACTCGATGCGCATCGGCGTCTTTGGCGATACCGCACTCACGTAGCCCTCAAACTCAGTGACGAGCAGATCATCATATCCGAGCGCGATCTTCACGGCCTGCCCGGGCTTCACTTGTTTGGCAAGCAAGCCCTGCACGTTGGGCAGCTCGATAACCGCCGTATCCGCAAGCGTTTTCCAACTGCTCTCCACGGTCACGCCGTGGCAATAGTCGAACTCGTAGTCCCCGATGATGATATGGGAGCGCATCGCTTTCATCGTTCGCGGAGGCGGAGTTGGAACTCGCGATCACTCAGGCACCGCAGCTCGTAGCCCTGCATGCCGATCTGGCCAGGGACGGCGGGAAAGGAATAACTCTCAATAGCCAGGTGCTCGATGTTCCACATGGAAGTGAGGCGGTTCGCCACCTTCACATGCTTGGCTATCTCGATGATGTTCCTGATCGCGCGCACCTGGTCCTCCGGATAACTCTCCGGGTTCTCCTCATCCACGCAAATGCCCTGGATCACCACCTCCATGTCGCCACGGCTGTACAGCTCCTTGAATGTGCCATCGTTGCCGTCGATCGGCGTCATCACGATAAGCTTGCGCGCACTCAGGGAGATCAGCGGCTCGTTCGGCAGCTTGTAGTCGTTGAGCTTGCACGGGAAGTGGATCGGCGTACCGTACACACCGTGATCAGGTGCCACACTGCCGAAGTCCTTCACCGGATCGAACGCATCAGCCGCCATCACCTCGTCGTTCGTGCTCAACTTCGAGAACGGCACACCCACGTAGCCGAACGTCGCAGCATAGAGGAGGTTGAGGTTGAAGTCCGCCATCAGTCGTTCGCGATCAACAGTTCGCCACCCTGCACAGCGCGCACCAGGGCCTCCTCCACGACCTTCTTTATCTCACTGCCACCATCGCGCACGTTGGCTACCCTCACGGTCAACTCTTTCACCAGGCTTTGGATCGTGATGTTCACGTTGCGCACCTCCTTGCCGCCACCAACTACATCGCTCACACCCTTGCTCACGCGGCCACCGTTGCCGCTCTCGCCTTCGCTCTTCTCCTTGAACAGCTTGGCGTAGGGATCGGCAGGCGGCTGGCCTGGTACAGCGGGAGCGCCCACCTTCGGAGCTGCGCCTGGTTGCCTCGTGCCTGGCACTGGAGGCGCCCCGACTTGGTGCGATGCGTCAAGGCGCGCAACGCCTGGCACTGGAGGTGCGCCAACCTTGGGCGCGGCCTCGCGTGCAACGCCCGGCACTGGAGGCGCTCCAACCTTCGCAGGTGCTCCAGGAGCGGGCGCCGCTTTGGGTTGTCCTGGGATCGCGGGTGCGGTGGCCTTCAGTACGCCAGCAATGGGCTGCACCTCCACCGGGAAGATCTTGCGGCCGAGCGTTTCCTCTGCTCCGCTCTTCATTGCGTCCTGTACGTCGCTGGCGCCTTGCTTCCAACGGTTGAACGTCTTGTCGCTTCCGACCTTCAGGATGTCCCACGCACCTTTGAAGTCACCTTTAAGGGCCGCACCGATCGCTTTGATGGGTGTAACGATCGCATCCACAACGGTCATGATCACCGTCTTCAGCACGGTCCATCCTGTTTTGACCACTACGAACAAGCCCTGGATAACACCGCGCACCAGCGTGCTGCTGTCGTAGATGTCCTTGAACCAGTGGTAGCCTTCCTTCAGCCAGCCAACGAAGTCGCCGATGTAATGCACCATGTCAATGAGGCCGCTGACCATCACGGTCACGAACGGCATCGCCATTTCACCAAGTCGAATGAGTTCCACCTGTAGCTTGTTGCTCAGGATGTCCTTCATCGTATCGAGATCCTTGTTCCCCTCGCGAATGCCCTTTGTCAGATCCGCCTTGCTGCTATCGAAAGAGTTCAGCACGCGCAGTGTTTCCGCGCCGCTGCCCTTCGCGGCGTCCAGCAGGCCGCGAAGTCCCTCGCTCCCGCCGATCTCTTCCTTCAGCCTGGAGAACGTTACATCGCTCATCGTGGCCATCTTCGGTACCAGGTCGCGCAGGATGTCATCAGTCTGCCGCATCCCGCCGTTGGCATCGAACACACTCACGCCGATCTTTTTCAAACCCGCCACCGTACTCGCCTTGCCCAAGTCCATGAAGGCGGTCTTTGCCATCTCGGCCGCGATGTCCGCACTCTTCGTGTGTTGTGTGAACACTGCGAAAACCTTGTTCGCTGTGTCCATCGTCTGGTTCGCACCGGCAGCGGCGCCAGTGAATGCCGTCTGCGACTTCGCGAGCTGGTCGAATGTCACAATGCCCGTTTGAACGGTCTTCCAATTACTGGTAAGCACCGCATCGGTATCCTTCGCTGTGAGGTGAAAGGCCACCAACGACTTCGCTACTGAACGGACCGACTCACCCATGTCCATGTTCAGCGCACGACTGGCTTCACCTACGCGTCCCACCAGGTCCAGCACACTTTGTCCGGTCTGTCCCGTTGCACTTTGGATGTCGTAGTAAGCGGCCGTCACCTTTTGCGGGTCCAGCCCTTTCGCCTCGCTCAAGTCGAGCAGGCTGGTCTTCAATGCGTCGATCTCACCCTTGCTCTTATCAATGTTCAGGTTGCGCAGCTCACGAAAGCCAGCATCGAACTGCTCCGCTGCCTGCACGCCTTTCACCAACCCAACGCCGAGCGCGGCCGTCAAGCCTACGGCGATACCAAGGGGACCGGCCAAGCCGCCCAAGGCCGAGGACATACTCGAAGGCAATGGCAGCGAGTTGAGCATGCCGCGCGAGTATTCGCCAACGCTTGCCGTGGCCCCTTTCCATGCTGTACCGATGCCCGTGCGTATCGTCTGCGCACTGTTCCCCACCGCCTGGTTGATCCTGTCCTGGGTGCGCGTGAAGCGAGCCGCTGCCTTGTCGGCACCGGACGTAAGGCGTGTGATCGCGGAGTTGACGTTCTCCGTGATCTTCAGCCTCCACTCATCAGCGCGCATCATTGTCGTGTCCTGCTGCTTGTCGTTTTGCCTCCTCTGCGCGCACCCACCCTAGTTCAGCGAACAGCCTGATCAGTTTCCGATCAGGCAGCCGCTTGTGTATGTGGGGATCGCGGTAGTGGTAGCGAAGCAGAGCGAGCATCTGCGCGAGTGGGTTCCCTTCCACTCGCGCGTGATGTCGCTCTAAAGCTTTTTTACCGATGCCTCTTTGATCTCGCCGAGCTGTCCGGCTGCCGTGAGGATCTCCAACCTACGGCCATCGTCATCCATCAGGCCCTCGTCCTGGTAGAGCACGCACCTGGCGAAGATGGTGCGGTTGAAGTCGAGCGACTTCGCGTTCGGCTTCTTGCTCTTATCCAGCGCCATCTCCAGGTCAACGATGTTCGGCGTGCGGCAGATCGCCACTTTACCGTCCTCCGTGGTAAGCTCGCACAGGTTCTTGTGCTGTGCCTTCCACTCTGTGAGTTGCTCCGCTGATGGCCTGCCTGCTGTCTTGGTCTCCTTGTTACTCATGTTCGGGGGGTGTGTTGATGATCGTGTGTACGCGCATCAGCGCGTGTTATAGCTCGCGCCTACTTGGCGTTGTACTTGATCGCGAAGGGCAGGAACTTCAGTTCCACCTCCATGTTCGTGTCCTCGTCGCTGATCTCCTTGGGGATGTCCGTGATGCGGCAGCCGAGCAGCTTGTCCACCACCACGGGGCCAGCCTCGGCCGCGTAGGCTACGGTGATCGCGAAGGGCTTGCGGTCGGCGATGCTCTTCCCTGGCGCCATGGCCGCCTGCATCGCCTCCAACTCGCTCTGGAGGATCTTCAGCGATCCTTCCTTCATCTCCTTCTTGCCGCGACCCATGGCCACCGGCACGTTGCCGCGCCCGTAGAGGTTCGTGTGCTCCTTCGTCTCGCCGTACTTGATGCCCTTCACGCCCATCAGGGGGATGGACTTTCCCTCGACCACAATGGTCACATCCTCGTATGCGTACTCCTGTCCGTTGATCATGGTCGTTCTGTTTAGGCTGCCGCTGCCGGGTTGGCGTATGCCAGCGTGACTTTGATGTTCTTCGCCACACCGCGCGGTACGATGTTGAGCTGTACCTCCAGCAGGTCGGTAGCGAGGATGTTCTGCGCGGGTTCGATGAAGGCATCGACGCTGGTGATCTCCCCGGCCATTTGGGTACCGATGGCCGTCTCGATCACGCTCTCCAGGTTCTTCACCACGGCAAGGGCCATGAAGCCGGTCGCCGCGTCCAGCTCCACGTCGTTGTTCAACTCCTGGACGTAGGTGGTGTACGCGATGCGGGCAGCCTTGTCGATCACACGACCGCGCAGCAGTGCGCTGTAGTCGCTGTTGATCACCGTGGCCATGTGGTCATCGTTGATGAACACGCCGGAAAGGCTGGGGATCACGCGGAAGAACACATAACCCAGCGTGTTCAGTGCGACGAGTTCCGCATCGGTGGCATCGGCCAGGCTGGTGCCATCGCTGAACTCTGCGCTCACCACACCGTTGATCGGACCGGTGCGAACGCGCGCCAGGTTGTGGTGGACCGGGATGCGAGCGGCGCGGCCGAGCACCGTGCCGACGCTGGCATGGCGCACCAGTGCGGGGTCGAAGTCATCGCTCACCGTGCCCGATGTGCGACCGACCACCACCATCACCGCATAGGCGTTGGGGCCAGCGATAGCGCGCAGGTCGTAGGTGAGGCCAGCGGGGCTGGTGATCGCGTAACCCTCCAGCATCACGCGCACCGGCTTGTGCGCGGTGAACTGGCGTGCCACGAACGTCTTGGCCTCGCCGATGGCAGTGATCACAGCGGCGGGCAGGCCCGTGGCAACCGTCACGGCACCGGCGGGTGGCGTGTAGGCAGCAGCAAGCACGCGGATCGCGCCGCTTGCCCCGTTCATCAGCAGGTCGGCCGCTTCGCCCACATCGAAATAGGCGGTCATGGCCTGGTTCACGATGATGATCCACAAGGGAGCAGCTCCGCCCACTTCGGCATAGAACTCCTTGATGTGGTGCCAGG
>JBDTNF010000136.1:0-22259 GCA_039933875.1 Flavobacteriales bacterium
GCGGCATGACCGGTAAAGGAGCCCCGTAACTGGCCCCTTTCGCGGCCGGAATGACTGCGGGGTAAGCGCTCGCGCTCACCGCCAATGAGAGTGCGATGACGTTTCGCGGTTACCGTGCTGATCATCAGTCTTGGCACTTCAGCTTTCGCGCAACGTTCTCCTTTCAACAACCTCGAAGTTCTTCCGGCCGACAGCACCGGTCACTATCGGATCCTCATTGGTGGGCACTTCCACGGCGAGAGCACCAACCGCAGTGGCTATCCGGCTGCGACACTGCTCGCGAATCTCGATACCATCAATAGGCTTGGTGCGAACCTCTTCCTCAGCACGGGTGATCTCTTCATGGATGCGGAGAAGGACCGACCGCGCTATGAGCGTGCGCTCTTCGGCAAGTTGAACGTGCCTTTGTTCAACGCGCCAGGGAACCATGATATGGATCGGGGTCTCAACGCTACGTTACGGGTTGGGTCGTTCAAGATGTCTTCACGTGATCGAGTTGTTCTGTTCGATTCAGAAGCGGCGGATGGCTCTCTGAGTGAGGATGATCTCGGTATCCTGAGGTTCGTCCAGGAGGAAGGCGCCTCAGTGGAGCATGTCTTCATCATCTCCCATCGCCCGATCTGGTCGGAGGACGATCCACAATACACCGACCTCTTCAAGGACAACACGCGTTCGGTCACCGGAACCAACTTCGAAAAGGACGTGTATCCGATCCTGCTGAAGATCGCCGAACACGCCCACGTGTATTGGATAAGTGGAAGTTTGGGTGGTGAGGCCCCAAGCAGCATCTTCTTCCAGAACCACGCGAAGAACATCACCTACATCCAGTGCGCGATCCGTGATGAACTGCGCGATGCCCTGCTCATCGCTGATGTCTATCCGGATACCGTGAAGTGGAGTGCCCTTTCGCTCACAGGCCAGAAGCTGCTTGCCCCGGAGGCTTACGATGCTGCGTGGTGGCGCGGGCATATCGGTCAGCAAGAGGGCTTCAACTGGCGGCTGCTCCCATACTTGATCAAGACGACCGTGCTGCGCGCCGAGTTCTGGTGGGGAGCCTTGGTGGCGCTGATGCTCGCTTGGCTGGTGCGACGGCTGGTGAGGAGAGGGTTGTAGGATTAGCTTTACCGGCCTTAGACTATCCGCATGGCACGCATCCTTGTTACCGGTGGCGCTGGTTTCATCCCCAGCGATCTGGCTATCAAGCTGGCCTCCGATCCCAAGAACGAGGTGGTCGTGGTGGACAACCTGCTCACCGGCGACGTGCGCAAGTTGCCCGCCGAGATGCCAACGAACATGCGTTTCATCAAGTGCGATGTGAACAGGTTCGAGGACATCAGTGGGGTGTTCTATGCAGGGCGGTTCGAGTATGTGTTCCACTATGCTGCGGTGGTGGGTGTGAAGCGCACGACGGACAATCCTGTCATGGTACTGCGCGACATTGATGGCATCCGTAACATCCTCGATCTCTCGAAGAACACGGGAGTGAAGCGCGTGCTCTATAGCAGCAGCAGCGAGGTCTACGGCGAGCCGGTGGAGATCCCGCAGAACGAGAAGACAACCCCGCTGAACAGCAAGCTACCCTACGCCATCGTGAAGAACATCGGCGAGGCCTTCCTCCGCAGCTACCAGAAGGAGTACGGCCTGGACTACACCGTCTTCCGCTTCTTCAATACCTACGGCCCCAAACAGAGCAAGGACTTCGTCGTCTCGAAGTTCATCCGCGCGGCGCTTGCCAACGACGATATCACGCTCTATGGAGATGGTCTGCAGACGCGCACCTTCTGCTACATCGATGACAACGTCGATGCCTGCCTTGCCGCGTTCCATCGCGGCGAGGTGATGAACGACGTGGTGAACATCGGTAGCGACGTGGAGATCACGATCAAGGACCTCGCGGAACTCATCATCGACCTTACCGGTAGCAGCTCGCGCGTCGTTCACCTGCCTCCTTTGGAGGAGGGCGACATGACGCGCCGTATGCCGGACATCACGCGAATGCGTTCGCTGTTGGGCCGCGAGCTGCTGCCGTTGCGCACCGGTCTTGAACGGATCCTCGCCCACACCACGGTGGCGCGCTGATCCCAGCGAAAGCTCCAGCGGACGATGTGTGGCATCGCGGGTATCGTCGGGCTTCGTGCTGTAAGCCACTTCGCCAAGGGCGCCGAACCACAAGCGATCGTTCACCGCATGAACGCAGCCCTGGCGCATCGCGGGCCCGACGCTGATGGCATATGGCAAGGCAGCGATGTGGTGCTGGGCCATCGTCGCTTAAGCATCATCGACCTGAGCGCGGCCAGCAACCAGCCGATGACCACGCCCGATGACCGCTGGACGATCGTTTTCAACGGGGAGATCTACAATTACCGCGACCTGCGCAAGCAACTGGGCGATGTGCCATGGCGCAGCGGCGGCGACAGCGAAGTGCTGCTACATGCCTGGGCACGCTGGGGCGCGGATTGCCTGCCGAAGTTGGAAGGCATGTTCGCTTTCGCCATCTGGGATGATCAGGAGCGAGAGTTGTGCCTGGTGCGCGACCGGTTGGGCATCAAACCGCTGTACTACTCCCATCTTTCGTTGCGTGGAGGTGTGGATGGCGACCACTTCAGCACCTGTTTCGCGAGCGAAGTGCGTGCCTTGCTCGCTACTGGTGTTCTATCGCCCAAGCTCAACCTCGCCGGTTTGCAGGACTACCTGCAGTACAGCACGGTGCACGCACCGTTCACCCTGCTCGACGGTGTGAGCATGCTTCGCCCCGGGCACCTTGTCCGGATATCCGCTTCAATAGGTTCAGGTGCGCCGCAGTGCTGGTGGCATCCCGTTCGCGAGACGCAGCGCGATGTTGCGCATCTTCCACTTCCGACGATCCATCGCGAAGTGCGCGAGCGTCTGGCAAAGGCCGTGGAGAAGCGGCTGGTCGCGGACGTACCGTTCGGTGCCTTTCTCAGTGGCGGTATCGACAGCAGCGCGGTGGTCGGCTTGATGGCCGAATGCAGCACAGCACCGGTGCACACCTTCAATGTGTCGTTCGATGAAAGCGAGTTCAGTGAGGCGCGCTTCGCGCAATTGATCGCGAAGAAGTTCGCCACAGAGCACACCGAGATCCGCTTGAAACCTGCGGACATGCTGCGCTACCTGCGCGATGCGCTGGCGGCGATGGATCATCCCAGCGGCGATGGTCCGAACACCTGGGTGGTGAGCAAGGTGACCAAGGAAGCGGGCATCATCATGGCCCTCAGCGGACTTGGTGGCGACGAAGTATTCGCCGGTTACGATGTCTTCAAGCGGAGCGTAGCGTTGCAGGGCAAGCAATGGATCATGGGCTTCCCGAAACCGCTGCGGAGCCTGGCAGCAACGGTCTTGAGGACCTTGAAGCCTGGAGTGGCAGGCGTGAAGGCCGCTGAGTTGCTGAAGCTTCAGGATTGGGCGTTGTCCAGCACCTATCCGCTTTCGCGTCTGGCCTTTACCGCTGCGGAACTCAATGAACTTTTGGTCGGTCCGGACCCGCGATGGAACAGCGTTGCCATGATCAGCGGGTCGACTTTGGAAATGGAGGGTGGGAACGCTCTTCCGCTGTTGAGCCAGGTGAGCCTGCTGGAGATGGGCACCTACATGCAGAACGTGTTGCTGCGCGATACCGACCAGATGAGCATGGCGCATGCGCTGGAAGTCCGCGTCCCCTTCCTTGATCACGATCTGGTCTCGTTCGTCCTTGGTGTTGGCGATGACCTGAAATACCCCCATACGCCGAAGCAACTGCTGACCGATAGTCTCGGCGACCTGCTGCCGCGCGAAGTCATCGATCGCCCGAAGATGGGCTTCACGCTGCCCTGGGCGCGGTGGATGCGCAACGAACTGAAGAGCTTTTGCGCGGCCCGCCTCATCTCCCTCGGGCAACGCCCACAGTTCAATGCCGATGGTGTGGCCGCGCTTTGGCGCCGGTTCCTTGCGGGTGATGCGCGTGTCACCTGGTCCCGTGTGTGGATGCTGGTCGTGCTGGAGGACTGGTTGGAACGCAACGGTATCGAAGCCTGAGAGACCGGAAAAGAAGAAAGGGGACCGTGCGGTCCCCTTTCAAAACAAGTATCCGGTCTCCGATCAGAACTTGGCGCGCGACTTACGGCCTACACGCTTGTTGCCACGGATCCAGTTGTACCGCTGGCGGTAGAAGTTCGATTGACCACGCAGCACGTAGCTGTATGTGAACGTCATCGTCAGGTAGCTGTCGTTGTGCGTAGGGTCGCCGCGGATATTCTTCGGCTTCTTCGAGGGACCTGGCGTATCATCCCACCAGCCGTAGTTCTCCGGTGCGGGCAGGGTGGGGTCCGCTGCATAGGCGTACATGCTTTGGTCGGCCATGAGATCCGCCAAACCACCCACACCACCAGGCATCTGTGCCGGGTCCTCGTAGACGGTGCTCACGTCGTCGATGTAATCGGTGAAGGTGGTGCGCCAGCCCAGGTCGAACCCATAACGGTGGCGACGACCTTGGGTGAAGTGGAACCCGATACCCGCTGGGATGCAAATGCCGATGGGTGAGTAATCCACCAATTCGGTTGTGAGCGGGCGCAAGGAAACCCATTCGCCGTTCGAAACGACCGTATTGTCCGGACCCAGGAATTCTCCTTTCGGGTTGTGGTAGAACAGCCCGATGCCGACATAGCCGAAGAGCCGGAAATCCGTCCTGTAGCGGCCGTGTCCACCCAGGTCATTATCCTGATAGATGGTGAACTCTGGCCGGAGGTACCATTCGAAGACGTCGTTGCGGAAGTTGAGGTTGCGACCCCGGCGCGGGCGATACGATTCCGTCAAAACATCGGCACCTTGAAGGCGCAGGTACATGAACCCGGTGTTGATCGAGATCAACCGATTGATCTTGCGGCGCGCGAACACACCAACGGCCCAGCGCGTCTGGCTCAATTTCATATCCCAGATGAAATCGCGGCGTGGCTGGTCCTTACCACCCATCTCCCCGAGGTAGTTGGCACCACCGATGTGGACGCCAATGTCCCACGCGTACTGGGCTTGGGCTTGGGAAAGTCCCAGCGCCAAAACGGCTGAGGCGATCGCGAAGCGGAATGAACGGCTCATATTGCGCACAGGGATGCGTTGGGTTATACCGGGCAAACTTAGCAAAGATCCCCACCCTGTCGACAAGCCACGCAAGGCTTGGATATCAACAACTTGTCGAAGGAACCCCCAGCATCGACGAAGCGGGTAGATTTGCCGCCTATGCGCGACCGCCTGTCCAGCTTGTTCGGCACACGCTATCCGTTGGTGCAGGCGGGTATGATCTGGTGCTCCGGATGGGAACTGGCTTCGGCCGTTAGCAATGCTGGAGGTCTGGGCATCATCGGCTCGGGTTCGATGTACCCTGACGTGTTGCGCAGCCAGGTGCGGAAATGCAAATTGGCCACTGACAAGCCGTTCGCGGTGAATGTGCCGATGCTCTACCCGGATATCGACAAACACATCACCACGATCGTGGAGGAGAAGGTGCCCATCGTATTCACCTCGGCAGGCAATCCTGCCACCTGGACCGCCCACCTCAAAGCGCAGGGCATCATCGTGGTGCATGTGGTGAGCAGTGTGAAGTTCGCGGTGAAGGCACAGGCGGCGGGGGTGGATGCGGTGGTGGCCGAAGGCTTCGAGGCCGGAGGTCACAACGGTCGCGAGGAGACAACGACGATGGTGCTGGTGCCGATGGTGCGTGATGCCATCAGCGTGCCATTGATCGCGGCCGGGGGCATCTCCGATGGTCGCTCGATGGCAGCCGCGATGGCGCTGGGTGCCGATGGTGTGCAGATCGGCAGTCGCTTCGTTTGCTCCGAGGAATCCTCGGGGCATGCGGCCTTCAAACAACGGGTATTGGAAGCAGGAGAAGGGGGGACGATACTCACCCTGAAGGAACTGACCCCGGTGCGCCTGCTGCGCAACGGCTTCTACGGTCAGGTGGAGAAGGCCTACGCCAAGGGTGCTTCGGTTGAGGAATTGAAGATGCTCCTGGGACGTGCCCGCGCCAAGCGCGGCATGTTCGAGGGCGATCTGGAGGAAGGTGAATTGGAGATCGGACAGGTGAGCGGCCGGATCAAAGACATCCGGCCAGCGGGTGAGATCGTGCACAGCATCATGCGTGAATACCATGGGGCTCTTGCCGAACTGAACGAACGAACCGCCCAAATGGCATGAGGCAGGGATCCGCTCGGCAACATACCGGCCTTGTCAGCCGTCTTATCAACGTGCGAAGCTTGTCCGGAACCGTGTCAAGGCTATGCCTGATCGTGGCCATGGCCGTTTGGACCGGCGAGGCGCGGGCGGTCGTGCTCGATCCACCGACACTGCATTGCGCCAGTGTGAACGTAGCCGGTGATGTGACCCTTACGTGGACCATCCCTGCGGACCCCGGAGGCGATTTTGGTCACTACGAGATCTGGCAAGCGAACAACCCCGCAGGACCGTTCAATCTGGTGACCATGATCTTCGTCGCTGGTCAGGTCACCACGTTCCCCCCGATCGCGGCTGGTGCCAATGCGGGACCGCAGTACTTCTACATGACCACGGTCACCAATGGGCTTCCACCGGAAACCTCGGTGCCGAGCGACACGGTGGCGACGCTCTTCCTGCAAGTGTTCCAGAGCACACCGCTGGGCAGTGCCAACCTGGCGTGGAACGCACCAGCGATGGCTGCTACTGCCGCGCCTCTTTTCACGATCTGGATGGAATACCCCATCGGTACCTGGACACAGATCGCCACGGTGGACACGAACACATTCGTCTATCAACACGTCATCTCCATTTGCGAGGACTCACTGACCTTCCGCATCGGCTTGGCGGACCCATTGGGTTGCGTCTCCTTCAGCAACCTGGATGGCGCCATCTTCTCTGATGCGACACCGCCGTCGGTCCCGGTGCTTACGGCCGTCACTGTGGATACGCTCTCGGGGCTCTCAAGTGTATCGTGGGGCCCAAGCCCCGAGCCGGATACGGACGGATATATCATCGTATGGATCGGCCCGGGAGGTGGCGTGATCATCGATACCATTTTCGGACAGAACAATACGAGCTACACCTGGCCGGACAGCTATCCCGCTGGCGGTACCGAATCGTTCGTCGTTGCCGCGTTCGACACGTGTGAAACGGGCACACCACCTAGCCCGAACACAAGCGCTACGGGCGTTCCGCACACCACGATGTTCGCCTATACGACGTACGATCGGTGCGGTGCGCAGGTGCGTATTTGGTGGACCCCTTACGTGGGTTGGCCGGTGCAGAACTATCAGGTGCTCGTTCAAGCGAACGGTGGTTCGTGGTCGGTGCTCGCCAACGCTGGCCCCGATGAGTCCAGCATTTTCCACGACGTTCAACCCGGCATCACGTATTGCTACGTGGTCAAAGCGGTGCAGGGTCCCGGACTGCCCTCATCGCTTTCAAACAAGGCGTGCCGATTCAGCGACTATCCGCCATCGCCGCAGTTCAACTATTTGCGCACGGTGACGGTCACCGCCCCCGATATCATTACGCTGGTCGATAGCGTGGACATGTCGGCCCATGTGAGCGAGTACTATATCCTGCGCAGCGACAACGGTGGTGCCTTCAACACGGTCGCCACGCTCACCGGTGGTGGTGGCCCGGTGATCACCTGGAACGATACGGACGTGGATCCAGCGAGTGTCGGTTACCGCTATCAAGTGCAGGTAACGGACAGTTGCGGTCAGGTCGCCGTAACGAGCAATATCGGCGCCAACATCGTGCTGCGGGCCACAGGTGATCTGACCGGTGTGAACCGACTGGATTGGAACGGCTATGTGCAATGGGCGGGAGCCGTATCGGGCTACACGCTCTACCGCAGCGTCGGAGATGATCCGACGGTCCCGTTGGCCACACTCCCTCCGGATCCGTGGGTCTACGTTGACGATGTGCAGTCCTACACCGCGAGCTCGGGCCGGTTCTGCTATTATGTGCAAGCCATCGAGGCCGGTAATACTTCGGGGATCAATGCCACCTCCGAAAGCAATGTCGCCTGCGCCGTGCAGGAGGAACTTGTCTACATCCCCAACGCCTTCATCGTGGGCAGCGCCTACAACTCGTTGTTCTTCCCGGTGATGAGCTATGTCGATTTCGCCGAGTATGAACTCAGCATCATCAATCGCTGGGGGCAGGTGATCTGGACCACCCATGATCCGGGTGAAGCGTGGACAGGGACCGTTGGCAGCAACACGGTACCTGTCGGTGTTTACGGGTACTACTGTGCGTTCGAGAACGGTGCAGGCAAGCGGTTCGAGAAGCGAGGCACGGTCACCGTGCTTACCGCAAAGGAGGACTGAGTTCCGCCCTTGTGCCCACCGATCGTTCCGTTGGTTACTTTTGTGCATGGAACGATCCTCTACCGCCACCGCCACCAAGACCGCTCCCGTAGCTGTGTCAAGCGGGCTGGCCTCTCCGGATAAATTCGTTGGTGAAGGGCTCACATACGACGATGTATTGCTCGTGCCCGCCTTCAGTGGGGTGTTGCCTCGTGAGGTCGACATCCGCTCGCATTTCTCGCGCAACATCCGCCTGAACGTCCCCATCGTCTCCGCCGCCATGGACACGGTGACCGGTGCGGAACTGGCGATCGCCATCGCGCAGCAAGGGGGTATCGGCGTGATCCACAAGAACCAGAGCATCGCCGACCAGGCCGCCGAAGTGCGACGGGTGAAGCGCTCTGAGAGCGGGATGATCCTTGACCCCGTCAAGCTCGAAGAGCATGCCCTTGTGGCCGATGCCCTCCGGCTGATGGCCGAGAACAAGATCGGTGGCATACCCGTGGTGAACGCAGAGGGTCTGCTGGTGGGGATTGTCACGAACCGCGACTTGCGGTTCGAGAAGAAGATGGACCGCCCGGTGGCTGAAGTGATGACGCGCGCGCGCATCATCACCGCGAAGCCCGATACGACCATGGCGCAGGCCGAGGACATCCTCCAGGAACACAAGATCGAGAAGCTGCCGGTGGTGAACGCAAAGGGTTTGCTTGTCGGCCTCATCACCTACAAGGACATCATCAAACTCAAGCAGCGCCCCAACGCCTGCAAGGACAAACTCGGTCGCCTGCGCGTCGCCGCCGCGATCGGTGTCACAGGGGACTCCGTTGATCGCGCCCTCGCGTTGCGCGACGCCGGTGTGGATGCATTGGTGATCGATACCGCGCACGGCCACAGCCGGGGTGTGTTGGAAATGCTGAAGCGCGTTCGAAAGGAGATCACCGGCGTGGATATCATAGTCGGTAACATCGCCACGGCCGAGGCGGCCAGGGCATTGGTGGATGCCGGTGCGGACGCGGTGAAAGTGGGGATCGGTCCAGGAAGTATCTGCACCACCCGTGTCATCGCGGGTGTAGGGGTTCCGCAGCTCACCGCCGTTTTCGATTGTGCGAAGGCCATTGAAGGCAGTGGTGTGCCGGTGATCGCCGATGGAGGCATCCGCTATACCGGCGATATCGTGAAAGCGCTGGCCGCCGGCGCAGGCACGGTGATGGTCGGCAGCATGTTCGCCGGGGTCGAGGAGAGCCCGGGCGAGACCATTATCTACGAAGGGCGCCAGTTCAAGAGCTACCGCGGCATGGGCAGCATCGAGGCCATGCAGCAAGGCAGCAAGGACCGTTACTTCCAGGATATGGAGGACGATATCAAGAAACTGGTCCCCGAAGGCATCTCAGGCCGCGTGCCCTACAAAGGGAAGCTTGCTGAAGTGGTGCACCAACTGGTGGGGGGCTTGCGTGCCGGCATGGGCTATTGCGGCGCGGGTGGGATCGAAGCCTTGAAGAACGCCCGGTTCATTCGCATCACTTCCGCGGGCGTTAAAGAGAGCCATCCGCACGACGTTTACATAACGCGTGAGGCCCCGAACTACAGCCATCTCTGAGGCGGGAACCCAAGCAGGGTCGGTCGTCGACCGGCTTATGCTCTATCCCGTTGGGTGCAGGTGCGCCTGCGCAACTCGTCGATCAGACCCTGTGACGCGGGAGGGACCAGCTTGCGGGCGAAGAATTTTCCTGAGGCCAGCACCTTGTCCAGATCGCTGAGGTCCAGGATCGCCGGGTTGTTCCCGTTGCGCGCCACCCAATCCACATAGCGAAGGTTGTCGTTGACGACGTGCTCCACGAACGGGGAGGACATGATCAAGGTCTGGAAGAAGATCTCCTCCGGTACATGCGTATGCCTGAATCGGCGGAGATAGCCCGGGTCGGCGTCGCAGGCCTTGAGCAGATCCGCCACGCACATGCGGGAAAGACTCCACCATGTGGAGCCTCCATGGAGCGGGGGAAGGCCATCGAGGGAGCGGCGGACGCCCAGCTTGAGTTGGACCATTTTCACCAGATCCCGCATTCTGCGCTGGCGTGGATCACGCAGATCCAACACTTCCAGCGGATGGTATAGGGTCAGCCGGTCAAGACCACCCTCAGGCCAATAGCGGGTCGGCAACGGGAAATGTTCGATGAATTCACTCCCACGGTGCTGTTCGAAGAACGCATTGAAGTCCTGCCTGGCCACAAGCGGGTGGTCGCTTCCCGTGATCAGGTGGAGGTAGTCGATCCGCTCGTCCTTCACCGCGCTCCGGCATAACTCAAGGATGCAGTGCAGATGACGGGCACTTCCCCAATTGACGGAATAGCGGCGACTCAAGAAGCGCAGCGTCGGTTGCTGTCGCAGGCGGTCAAGGGCAGCTTCCGGTACCCGGGCTTTCCGGTCGAGATGAACGAAGATGTGCGCCTCCGGTCCCAGGCACTCGATCAGCGCATTGAGCCCATCGAGGTCCGTATAGGCCGTGATCAGGAACGCATGCTGCATGGAAGGCGGGTACCGGTGTGCGATGCTCAGCGAGCGGCTCGTCCCTGTTTCAGGACGTGGCCTGCGAATGTAGAGGGTCCCGGGGGAAGGTTTTGGCCGTCGGGGCGCTTGGGGCCGTTAACAACCGTTGGCTTTTCAGCGTGGTGGGTCTATCGGTTACATTTGGCACCCTTTCAAAACTTTATACCCGGTGTCATGGAATTGAAGAAGTACCTGATCGCAGGCTGGTGTTCCGTCATGGTCCTCATGTCGATGGCCCAGTCGGCCGCTCCGGATCCGGTGCTGATGACCGTGGACGGCAAACCGGTGACCCGCGCTGAGTTCGAGGCGATCTACAAGAAGAACAACAAGGACGCCGCCGTGACCCACGCTGCGCTCGATGAATACCTCGAGCTCTTCATCAACTACAAGCTGAAGGTGCGCGAAGCCGAAGTGCTTGGCATGGACACCGTGACCAAGTTCCGCACGGAGCTGGATGGGTACCGCAAACAGCTGGCCCGCCCATACCTGATCGATCGCGAATTGAACGATGCGTTGATCCGTGAAGCGTTCGATCGCTCACAGCAGGAGGTTCGTGCGAGCCACATCCTGATCCAGGTCGGACCGGAAGCCACACCCGAGGACACATTGTCCGCGTGGAAGCGCATCGTCGCATTGCGCGAACGCGTCACAAAGGGCGAGGATTTCGCAACGGTCGCGAAAGGCGTCGGTGGGTCCGAGGATCCCAGCGCCCAGAAGAACGGCGGCGACCTCGGTTACTTCAGCGCATTGCAGATGGTGTATCCCTTCGAGAACGCCGCCTACAACACGCCGGTGGGCCAGGTGAGCCAGCCCATCCGTACGCGCTTCGGTTACCACATCATCAAAGTGGTGGACAAGCGCGCAGCGCGTGGCCAGGTGAAGGTCGCGCACATCATGCTGCGCAGTCCGGAAGATTCCCCGGTCGACAAGCAAGCTGTCGTTGAGAAGCGGATCCGCGAGATCTACGCGCAGGTCAGCTCGGGAGCCATCGCATGGGACGAGGCCGCGCTCAAATACAGCGAGGATGAAAGTTCCAACACCAAGGGCGGCGAACTCCCGATGTTCGGCACTGGCAAGATGATCGAGGAGTTCGAGGA
Source organism: Flavobacteriales bacterium (assembly GCA_039933875.1). GTDB lineage: Bacteria > Bacteroidota > Bacteroidia > Flavobacteriales_F > PHOS-HE28 > PHOS-HE28. The sequence continues at coordinate 11,942 of JBDTNF010000136.1, forward strand.
CGCCGCTTTCGCGCTGAAGAAACCCGGTGAGATCAGCCAACCGGTGAAGTCCCGCTACGGCTGGCATATCATCCGTTTGATCGAGAGCCAGCCTCCGCCGACGTTCGACGCCTCAAAGAGCGAACTCAAGAGCAAGATCGCACGGGACAGCCGCGCCGAGATCACCCGCAAAGTGTTCCTGGAGCGCCTCAAGAAGGACTACGCGTACACCACCTATCCGAAGAACATGAAGAAGGTGATCGCCTTGGTGGACACCACGATCTTCATGAAAGGCACCGCCGTGAACGATACCATCCTGCGCAGCCAGATGGTCGAGGGACCTTATATGGTGGGCAAGATGCATTACCGCCGCGAGCTCGTGGGCGCGATCAGTGGGGGCAAGTTGCTCAGCGCGAAGAGCCGCCCTTACGAGGAGATGACCCAGACCATGAACGACACCGTCGTGGTGCGCAACGTGATGGACGGCTGGCAGTACGATCGGAAGAAGGCCGCGAAACTGACGAAGCCTGTCTTCAGCATGCAGGGCCGCACGGCCACACAGCTTGACCTGCTGGACCAACTGGAATTGCGCCAGCGCCGCGAGCGTTCCGTGCCGCTGGCTGGGTATGTTGACGGTCGGATGGGCGAGTACGCCGATGAGACCATTATGGCCTACGAGGATGCGCATCTCGAGGAGAAGTACCCCGAGTTCCGCATGCTGATGAAGGAATACCGCGATGGCATCCTGCTGTTCGAACTCACCGACCAGAAAGTGTGGGGTCGGGCCGTTAAGGACACCACTGGTCTTGAAGCCTTCCACGCCACCCACGGTGACCAGTTCAAGTGGGACACGCGCTACGATGCCGATCTTTACACCTGCTCGAACGCCACAGTGGCGAAACAAACCCGTGCACTGCTCAAGAAGGGGAAGCGCGGCAAGGATGTCACCGATGTGGTGAACAAGACCAGCGCACTGGCCCTGAACATCGACAGTGGCATGTTCACCGTGGAGCAGAAGCCTTTCTTGAAGGGCATCGCCACCGCGGGCCTCAGTGATGATCGCAGTGTGGAGGACCGTGTGGTGATCGCCGATGTCAAGCGCATCATCCCGCCCGCCCCCAAGAGCCTCGATGAAGCGCGTGGCCTGATCACCGCCGCTTACCAGGATAACCTGGAGAAGGATTGGATCAAGGAATTGCGTGGGAAGTACGCGGTAACCGTGGACAAGGACGTGCTCTACTCCATCAAGTGATCCGATCCGGTGTGCGAACGAACAGCCGCAGTGGGGCTCTGGCCGCACTGGTGCTGATCGGTTGCGCCTCGGGCGACGACCCCAACGACCCGGTGGTGGCGAGGGCCTTCGATCAGCAACTGCATTGGAGCGACCTGCGACAGGTGGTGCCGGTGGAGGTTTCCCCGGAGGATAGCGCGGCCACTGCCCAAGCCTACATCACCAATTGGTTGCACCAACAGGTGGAGTTGCGGCAGGCGGAAAAGAACCTGGCGGCCTCGCAGAAGGAGTTCGAGAACGAACTGAAGGACTACCGGAATTCGCTTCTGTTGTTCGCTTACGAGCAGGCCCTGGTCCGCCAGAAGCTCGATACGGTGATCGGTGCGCAGGAAGTGCAGGACTATTATGACCAGCACCGGGAGAATTTCGAGTTGAAGGACAACATCGTCCGTGTTCGCTGGTTCAAGGTCACAGAGGAGGACCGCCGCGCGCTCAAACGCATGGAGGAACGGTTCCTCAGCGGTAACAGCGACCAGATGCACGAGATCGAACTTTGGTTGGCGCAGCATGGTCTCGGGATCATCGATCGCACCGATACCTGGACCAACTGGACGGACCTGCGCAACGAGATCCCCCTGGACGAAGCGCCTGCGCAGGACCAACCCAATGGCCAACGGTTCGTCGTGAAGCAAGGCCCAACCGCCTGGTTCGTCGATATCTTGGAGCGCCGCTCGAAGGGGGCCGGCTCACCACAGGACATTGTGCGCCAGGACATCCGTTCCATACTCATCAACCAGCGCAAGCTCCACCTCATCGAGCGCATGCGTGAAGACCTCTACCGTGAAGCCCAGGATGCCAGGAATATCGAAGTGCTCTAGGGGCGCCTTGCTCGTGGCGTTCACACTGGCCTCGCTGGTGATGACGGCGCAACCGCAGAGCCTGCTCATCGATCGTGTGATCGCCGTGGTCGGGCGTGAGATGATCCTGCACTCCGAACTGGTCGTGAAGGTCGAACAAGCACGGCAACAGGGAGGTGGTGGGACGATGGCCCAGGCCAAGATCTGTGGTGAACTGGAGGACCTGTTGTACGAGAAGCTCTTGGTGGAACAGGGTCACCTGGACAGTGTCGTGGTGGAGGAGGAACAGGTGAACCAGGAATTGAACCGGCGCATCGACTACTTCGCCCGGCAGCTCGGTGGCGAGAAGAAGCTGGAGGAGTTCTATGGCAAAACCATCGCCGAGATCAAGTCCGATTTCAGGGCACAGGTGCAGGACCAATTGCTGGTGCAGAGCATGCAACAGAAGATCACCGCGGATATCCGGCTGACACCGCGCGATGTAAAACGGTTCTATGAGCATATCTCCGTTGATAGTGTACCGTTCATCAACACGGAGGTCGAGTACGCGCAATTGGTGAGCATTCCGAAGCCCGGAGAGGAGGAGGATCGACGCGTACGTCGGAAGATGGAGGAGTTCCGCGAGGCGGTGGTGAAAGGTGAAAAGGAGTTCTGCACCGTGGCGATCCTCTATTCCGAAGACCCTGGTTCGGCGAAGGAGTGCGGAGAGCTTGGCATGGTGCCCAGTGGCGTCATGGTACCCGAGTTCGATGCGGTGGCGATGAGTTTGAAGGAAGGTGAGATCTCCCAGGTTTTCAAGACGGAGTACGGCTGGCATTTCATGCAATTGATCGAACGCCGTGGAGAACAGTACAACGCACGTCACGTGCTCATGCGACCCCAGGTCGGTGGTGGTGACCTGCAACGATCACGTGCGCTGCTCGACAGCCTTTCACGTGAGATCAGCTCGGGGCGCCTCGATTTCGGGAAGGCGGCCACGGAGTTCTCCGATGACGAGGAGAGCAAGGGTACCAACGGGGTGATGATCGAACCGAACAGCAATTCCGCGCGCTGGGAGTTGAGCGCCTTGGACCAGCAGATCTTTTTCGTGCTGGACAAACTGAAACCAGGCGAAGTGAGTGAACCGCAGCTGGTGGTGCTCCCGGACGGTTCGAAGTCGTACCGCCTCCTACGCCTCAACCTGCGCACCGAGCCGCACCGGGCCAACCTGCGAGATGACTACCGACTGATCCAGCAAGCGGCGGAGGGCAAATTGCGCTCTGAAGCCATCGATACCTGGGTAAGTGAGCGCTTGGATGCTACGTATGTGCGGCTTGCCGATGAATACGCCACATGCCCGTTCATGCATCCATGGAACAAACCGGTGGCGGGTGAATGAACGTGTTGAAAACTGAACCCCGGGATCCCGAAAAGACCATGACCATACCCAATAACGATGTGCAGGCGGTGGAACGCTTCGGTGAGCGGTTCCGCAAACTCAAGAGCGAAGTGAACAAGGTCATCATCGGCCAGGATACCGTGGTGGACCATGTCCTGCTGGGTATCTTCAGTCGCGGACACTGCCTGCTGGTGGGGGTACCTGGTCTCGCGAAGACCTTGCTCGTGAACACGGTGGCGCGGGCGCTCGGCTTGAGTTTCAATCGCATCCAGTTCACCCCGGACCTGATGCCTAGCGACATCATCGGATCGGAGATCCTGGACGAGAACCGTCATTTCCGCTTCGTGAAGGGTCCGCTCTTCGCGAATATCATCCTGGCCGACGAGATCAACCGGACACCGCCCAAGACCCAGGCGGCACTGCTCGAAGCGATGCAGGAGAAAGCGGTGACCACAGCGGGTCACACACACATCCTGCCAGAGCCCTTCTTCGTGCTGGCCACGCAGAACCCGATCGAACAGGAGGGGACCTATCCACTGCCCGAGGCCCAACTCGATCGTTTCATGTTCGACATCCGTGTGGATTACCCGAGCTACGACGAGGAACTCGCCGTGGTGAAAGCCACCACCAGTGACAGGCAGGCCGTGGTCGAACCGGTGCTCACGGCTGAGGAGATCATGCATTACCAGGGCTTGGTCCGCCGGATCCCTGTGCCGGACAACGTTCTGGAGTACGCCGTGAAACTGGCCACCCGTACGCGACCCGGGCTCAGCGGTGCACCCGCCATCGTGAACGACCATCTGAGTTGGGGTGCCGGCCCGCGGGCCTCGCAATTCCTGGTGATCGGTGCGAAGGCCCATGCATTGGCGAACGGACGCTTCTCCCCGGATATCGCTGATGTACAGGCATTGGCCTTGCCGATCCTCAGGCACCGGCTCGTGCGCAACTACAAGGCGGAGGCCGAAGGCATCACCGTGGACCATATCGTCGGATCCATCCTTTAGTACACTCCCGTTCGACGGAGTGGCCCAACACCCACATCGGCCTGTGGACCGCGATGGGCGGTTAGTCTCCCTTTCGGTAAGGGTATGACCTAGTTTTGGTGTGTCTGAACCTTAGGCCAGCCGATCCTACATGAAGCACCCCGTTCAAGTTCTCGTCCTCTGTGGCCTGTTGCTGCCGTGGGGCGGCGCCATTGCCCAACCCATCGTTGATATCGGATTGTACGATAGCGGCAGTGGCCAGATCGAGGTGCGTCTGAGGCCGGACGGTCCGTTCGATGGTCTTGCGTCGAGCATCGTTTTCACGGTCCGTTGGAACGATTCGGACGGGGCAACACTCGGGGCCGTTTCTCAACCTTCGCCCATCTCCGTGTACCTGCCGGTCGGAAAATCCGGACCCATGCAGATCTCCGGTGGCTATCGTTACCAGGTCTTCTCGGGCATCAGTTTGGTGACGCTCCTGGATGCGGAGACAGCTTGGGTTGGTGGGGATGAGGTTGTGGTGTGCCAGGTGAATGTGGTGGGCAGCAGCTTGTTCGAGATCGTGAACGATGCATGGACCACGGATGTGAACCATAATGGTGACTATTATATCTCGCTTAACGGAGAGAACCGAACCGGAGAGATTTATACGATCAGTACGGGGATGGTGCAGGGTGAAGTTGATGCACTTGGGATCGACGTGCAGCCCAACCCGACCGATGGGCTGGCACAACTGGCCGTGACGGTCCCTGATGCCACCCCGCTCACGGTCGAGCTCTTCGATCCCAGCGGCCGGATGATCATGAGGAATTCACGCCCCGAGATCATGGGTGCGCACCGCGAGGTCGTGGACATGGGAGCCTTCGCGGATGGCATCTATTTGCTGAAGGTGCAGGTGGGTGAGCGGATCTCCACGCAGCGTCTCGTGGTCGATCGTCATTGAGGCGGGATCCACTTCGTCCCATGGAACAATTCGCTACTATACCGGGGAGGATGGCGCGTTCGGCGGGCATCGCGATGTTCCTCTTGTTCGCGGCGAATACCCAAGGTCAGTCGTGGGAGGTGTTCGACACGACATCGGCCGGGTTCCCGAGCAATTCGGTGACCGACATCGCCATCGATAGCCAGGACAACGTGTGGGTGGCCACGAACTGGGGGTTGTGCAAATACGATGGTACTTCCTGGCAGATCTTTCAAACCAGCAATTCAGGATTGACGGACAACGTGGTTCAGTGCGTGGCTGTGGATACGCTGGACCGGGTGTGGATCGGCACACTGCTCCACGGTATTGTCGTTTACGATGGATCGACCAGGACCACTTACGATACCCAGAACTCCGGACTGCCTGACGACCAGATAAAGTGCATCACCATCGACCATCGGAATTGGGCGTGGGTCGGAACCTACCTCGGCGTGGCATGCTACACGGGAAGCGAATGGCGGTTGTATGACAACACGCCCGAGAGTTACAACGGTCTTGTTCTCAACGGTCCGGTGATCCAGGATGTGGCTGTGCGGGAGGATGGTTTGGTGGCGATCGGCACCCTGAACGGCGGTTTCCACTACCTCACGGATACCTGCGTGCAGGTGCATGGAACGTTCATTGATTTCTTCCCCGACAACACGCAGGTGGGTGTGGCTTTTGACCCACTTGACAATGAGCGGTGGATCGCTGTTCCAGCGCACGGTTTGATCCGTCATTTCGATGAATGGAACAGTGGTCTTTGGTTCGAGTACTCCACAGCCACCTCGAACATCCCCACCAACTCTTCAACCTGCCTGGCCATGGACCCCTTGGGACGGCCATGGGTTGGAAGTACTTACGCCGGTATCAGTTTTCGAGATACCGACGGTTCGTTCACGAACTACATGTCGACCAATTCGGGACTGCCTGACAACACGATCAGCAGCCTCGCATTTGCGCACGACGGTTCGCTTTGGGTGGGCACGTTCTACGGTGGTGCTGCGCGTTTCGACCAGACGGCCCTGCTGACAGAACAGAACGGCGAAGAGGACATCGAGGTCTACCCGAACCCGACAACGGATGTTGTCAAAGTGCGCTGGCCGTCCACCTCTGGGGTGGTTATGTGGCAATTATTCGATCAGACAGGGCGTAGGTTGGGTGGTGGGGTTTTGCCGACCGCTGACCGATCCGTGATCGACCTGCGTGGTTTCCTGCCAGGCGTATACAACCTCAGGCTTCTATCCAGCCGGTCCAGCAGGCTGGCAAGGATCATCGTCGAATAGGGAATGTTGGTTTGACTCGGTGGTGACCGAAAGTCTATTTTGGCTCCCGCTCCGACCAGTGGTCCTCGAAATTCATCAGCACATGAACAAGCTTTACGCTAAGGCATTCGGTGTATCCATCGTTGTCCTGCTTTTTGCTCCTAGGTTGTTGGCTCAGTGCAGTACCACGCAAGCGAACACCTGTGCCTGTCAGACAGCCGGTGCCACGAACTGTGACCTGCTGCCGGACATCATGATCTCTTGGCAGGCGATAACCGGGGCGGGGCCGACCTTCACCTACCCGGGGTTGACCGAATATTCTCAAACATCAACGAACACTTCCGGGAACCCGGGGACCGCGAATGCCGGTCGCCTGCGCGTTACAGGGGCCACACCCAATGTGGGTCATGGGCCTTTGGAGGTGAGGGGGGTGAACGCCGCAGGTTATCGGAAGTTCCTCTGCGGTACGGAGGTCGATTCCGTGTATGCCCCTACAAGCAATCCTGGTTTCACGTGCCCCAATGGGTTCCGGGCCAGGCAGATCCTCTTTCAACGGATCTACCACAAGAACGGCAACACGATGACCTATACCGATACTGAGCGTGGGACGATGACCTACCACTCGGGACACGGTCACTATCACATTGATGGGTGGACCACGCTCACCCTGCGCATGCAGCAACCGGGCGTCAGCGATCCACTCCAATGGCCTGTCATCGCGACGGGCGGGAAACTCGGGTTCTGCCTTATCAACCTGTTCACCTGTAGTGGCAGTCCGGGGTATTGCCGGACCTCGAACCTCTTCAACCAGGGAACGACCCTGACCAACACATCGTTCGGAAGCAACTATAACCTCGGTCAGACCCCGTACAGTTCATGCGGTGATGATGCGCAGGGGATCTATGTCGGGGCCGGTGATATCTACAGCCAGTCCCTCGATGGCATGTGGATCGATATGATGCCCGGACTCTGCAATAACTTGGCAGGTGACAATGCCTATTGGCTGGTCGCTGAAGCGGAACCCAACAACGACTTCATCGAGGAGAACGAGTTGAACAACTGGGCGGCGGTGCCGGTTAATCTTTCCGCACAAGCCGCTCATAACAGCGGCGGAACGGCCAATATTTCCTGCGATGGAAGCCTCGTGATCGGTCCCGGGCAAACGCGTACGCTTACTGCTTCTCCTGGTACGGCCTACCTCTGGAGTACGGGTGCCACGGCACGGAGTATTACGGTCAGCACTGCCGGGAACTACTCGTGTACGGTGACCTGTCCGTGTGGGTCGCTCGCAACACCCACGCTTACCCTTACCGCTTTGCCAGCGCCACCAGCGCCCGTTGGAACAGGTGCGGTCGTCTTGAACCCATCCGCTGCTTCGTTGAGCGCCACAGGTTCCGACCTGCATTGGTTCGATAACGCAACAGCGGGGATCGAAGTTGGAGCCGGTGGCAACTTCACCACACCGGTACTGTCCACGACGACGAACTATTGGGTGGAGGCTCGTAGTACTTCCGCCGGGGTGAACGCCCATGTAGCGAAACCCGACAACACAGGTGGTGGTGGATATGCCAGTACGAAGTCTTGGATGTACTTCGATGCTTCGCAACCATTTACGCTGCAGTCGTTCGTCGTTTACGCGAACTCCGTGGGCATCAGGCATTTTGTCTTGGTGGATCGCTTGGGGGATCTGATCGCCGAAAAGGTCATCGAGATCCCTGCCGGGCTGAACACGATCACGGTGAACTGGAGAGTGCCGGCGGGAACACAGCACAAGATCACCGCGTTCGACGACAATTCAGAGGTGGTCCAGGATCTCTATCGCAACAATGCTGGGGTCGCCTTCCCGTATTCACTTGGTTCCGTGGGAAGCATCACTGGATCCAGTTCAGCGGGAATGTATTTTTATCTCTACGATTGGGTGGTACGCACCGATGACGTGACAGCCACCAGTGCCCGAACGATTGTGACCGCTACGGTGACCGATGGTGTCGTACCTGACGTGAAGGTGCTTTTCGAAGGACCGTTCGATCCACAGTCGGGTAGGATGAACGACGGTTTGCGATCGGCCGGATTGATCCCTGCGGGTGAGCCCTTTACAGGGTTGGGCTTCACACACGCTGGTGGGGGGGGAGGCGAAACGATATCAGCCGGACTACTTACCACTACGGGCGATAATGCGATCGTGGATTGGGTTCTGATCGAACTGCGGAGCGCCGCTCAACCGAGCCAGATCGTCGCGACGCGCAGTGCGTTGGTAACGCGCATTGGGCAGGTGATCTCAACCACTGGTTCACCCTTGCGGTTGCCAGCCCTGAACGGGAACTACTACGTGGCGGTCCGTCATAGGAACCACATGGGTTGCATGACCTCGGCGCCCGTTGCGCTGAGTGCAACTCCCGTGACCATCGACTTCCGTGCTTCATCCACGGCGACTTGGGGAACAGCGGCGCGGAAACAGGACGGATCCAACATGCTCTTATGGGCGGGGAACGTACTTCGCGACCAAAGCCTCCTCTACATGGGTTCCGGGAATGACAGGGATCCTATCCTCGCGGTCGTGGGTGGGTCGGTCCCGACCAACACCGTTCCTGGCTACATGCTGGAGGATACCAATCTCGATGGCGTGGTGAAGTATACAGGAGGTGCGAATGACAGGGATGTGATCCTTGCCAACATTGGTGGGTCCGTGCCTACGGCCACGCGCACTGAGCAGCTTCCCTGATCCATCCAAGAGCCCTACCTTCATCATCCTTTTTGCTGTCCCAACCAAGACCTAATTTGATCCCCATGTCGTTTTCCCCGATCCGTCAGTTCCGCCATCTGCTCGGCGCCTTGGCGCTGACGCTTCTAGCCACAGTACCGGCGTTCGCACAATTGCCCACCACGGTCGATATCGATCTGGTCCAAGGCGTTGGGGCGAACGAGTTGGACGTGATGCTGCGGGCGAACGGTAATTCGTTCAACCAGGTGATCAGCAACCTGCTGTTCACGGTGCGTTGGGTGGATACCTCGCCAGCGACCCTTGGGCTCGGTAGCACGGGAACGTGGTGTCCTTTGCCGAACAGCGCTTTCTCACCGGGGCCTTCCACCATGGTCACTACCGGTGGATTCAAGTACCGGACCTACTCGAGTATCGGGCTTCAGCAGATCGGAATTCCGCAGGACCCGGATGGCGGTTGCGGCGCCTCGGGTCAAACGTTGACCGCGAACACTTGGGTCAAGGTGTTCACGATCACCGTGAGCGGCAACACAGGTTGTACTGACTTCAACATCGTGAACGATGCATATACGGGTGCTAACAACCGGAACTACTTTATATCGCTGAACGGTCAGCAGGTCCCGCCGCTTACGGGTACGATCCAACCTACGGGAGTGGCTATTGGGACCCCAGCTGCGCCGACCCCTGGTAGCTATGGTCCGCTGTGCAGCAATGGCACACCGATCACACTTGGTGGCACACCCGCAGGTGGCGTTTGGACGGGCACAGGCGTGAGTGGTACAGGCCCTTACACATTCAACCCGGCCTCTGGCACACAGACCTTGACCTATACGGTGACCACCGGGCTCTGTAGTAGCAATGCGCCGACAACGATCACGGTCTCAGTAGTTCCGACCACGGCGAACGCGGGCCCTGACCAGACGGTCTGCGCCAGCGGCGCCACTT
>JBDTNF010000137.1:0-10373 GCA_039933875.1 Flavobacteriales bacterium
AGCCCCACTTTTTCAGCCCGAACGCGTTGCTATTTCAGCACATTGATCGCTGATCCAGCAATTCAATTGCTGGATCAGCAATTCTGGCATCGCCGGTGGCAACACAGCTGCGGCCCCTTGGGTAGAAGGCCCCGTGTCGCTAACAACCCCCCGATGGTCCAGGGAGAACACACAGGATCGAAAAACCAGCCATGAGGCAGAATATCAAACTCAGCCTGTACAAGCTAGCAGTACTTCAGTTGCTGGCACTGTTGAACAATGTGATCGAGAAGCTCACGGCGAACGCCGCGGTCTTCACCGCGCTCCCGATCACGTTGGCGGCCATGAACACCTTGAGTGTCAAGTTCACCAAGGCGATAAACGATGCCACCGAGGGTGGTGTGGCAGCTCGTAAGGAGCGGGACAAGTTGGTGTTGGAGGTCCGTAACGTGTTGCGCATCCAGGCGGACTATGTGCGGAGCGTTTGCAACGGTGACGCGGCACTGTTGAGCTTGTCCGGGTTCGCGCTCAGCAAGTTGCCCGAGCCGATCAAGGAAGTAGGCGTTCCGCAACGTGTAAAGGCGGATCCCACGGACGCAACGGGGAATGTGCTGGTACGCTGGGGTAAGGCCGAGGGTGGCCGCATGTTCCGGGTGGAACAAGCCTCCGGTGATCCTGCACTGGGTGCTGTGACCTGGACCGGTGTAGCCCTTACCGGCCGCCAGCGCGTGGTGATCGGCGGCCTGGACCCGTTCAAGGCCTATTACTTCCGTGTGATCGCCATCGGCATCACCCACGAGGGTCTGCCCAGCGACATCGTGATGGGACGCGCAGCTTGACCACACCGCGAGCAGCCACGAGCGGGCTGCAGGTTAGAAAGACCCCGGCTGATCCCCCGCCTTCGCGCGGATGATGGCCGGGGTCTTCTCGTTAAGGTGTGCGATGGACCTCCCGTCGGCACGTCCAGCAAGGCCTACGCAACGCCCGATCACTTAGTCCTCTTCAGGCGACCGCCCCGTACCCCTGAGCGAAGTGGAAGGGTGGCCGGGGTTGGTCGCTTTAAGGGGTACAACAGCCCCCACCCCCCCAAAAAATACCGGGAAATGGGTATTGTGGGCGCACGGACCCCGAAGGAATTTTACCCCCATGGAACAGAACATGGCGGGACCCGACAGCCAGCAACGGCCCAAGCCCACCAGCCAGGCCGTTGTTCACATCGCCCTGGCCATTTCGATAACAGCCACCATCCTCCTCCTCACCTACACGCTATTCGATAGCTGACCTTATCCCTCCGGCTGGCCCCTCGCCCTGAGCAAGCGATGGACGCCTCCGACCGACCAAAGCCTTGGCACTGCCAGGGCTTTGGCATTTTAAGAGGGCTGTGGCGCATATCGAAACACGATGACCCCACCCGGCTCGATCCGGTTGGGGCCACCCTTTGTGTTCAGCCCCCTGCGCTAGTGCTTCACGAAGGGTACGGTGAACACGTCCGTGTCGCCGCGAAAACGGAGCAGGTAGGGCCCGGCCGGCAGGTGTGCCACGGATAGGGTCAGTTCCTGGCGCCCCCGCTGCAGGAGGGTGTTGATGAGCACTTCCGTTACGATACGGCCATCCAGGCTCCAAAGCGAGCAGGCATACGGACCTGCACTCGGCAATTGGAACCGGAGGGTGATCTGGTCGGTGGCGGGGTTGGGATAGAGCATGGGCGCATCAACGGCCGCGCGCCCTTCGTCCATGCCGATGGTGACCCCTGAGAGAAAACGGGCCAGAAGGATACCGCCATTGAACTCCACCTCCGTACCGCGACCCACCGTGAGGATCTTGTTGTCAGCTTGCAGCGCGACGCCCTTTGCATCGCCATTGGCAGCGACAGTGGCGATACCCGCCACGCCGAAGGTGGGGTCCAAGCTCCCGTCCTGGTTAAAGCGCATCAGGGCGAGCAGACTGCCGTCCAGGCCGGCCAGCACGATCTTGCCATCGACCTGAACCACCACACCCCTGGCATGCCCCTGGCCGGAGCCCACACCCACCGCGCGTGTGCCACCGAAGAAGGAGGGATCCAGGTTGCCATCCACGGTCAGGCGTGCCACCCCGAACGCGCTCCCACCCCCGTCGCTGGCATAGCCAGCCAGCACAATACGTTCATCGCTCTGCAGGGCTATGCCCAGGGCAACGGTGTGGCTGCCGCCGCCGAAAGTGAATTGCCGGATGCCACCACTACCGAAGGACCCTACGAGCTGGCCTTGTTCGTCGTAGCAAACCACGGCCATTGAGAGGACACCGTTCACAGGGCTATTGCTAGCACTGCCAGCTACGACAATGGACCCATCGGGTCGCACGGCGATGGCGTTCGCCTGGTCATCATCACCTGTGAGACTTACAGCCGTGGTCAATTTGCCGTCGGAACTGAAGGTATTGTCCAATGCTCCCGATGCGGTGTAGCGGGCCACCGCGAAATCCTTGGCGTCAAAGTCGCCGGCATAACCCGCGGCAACGATGCGTCCATCCGGTAGCACTACGATGCAGGTCGCTCCATCAGTATCCGCAGTGAACGAAGTGGTGACGACCCCATCGCCGTCGAAACCTGTATCCAGTGAACCATCGTTGTTGAACCGCAGTACGGCGAAGTCCTCTTGGGTCGCACACCCTACAACGATCTTCCCATCAGCTTGCAGTTCCATCGCAGGTGGGTTGGCATGCGTGTTCACCAGGTCGGTGATCGTTCTTCCCCCCGAGCCGAAGGAAGGGTCGGGCGAGCCATCCGGAAGGAATCGCGCGATGATCACATAGTTGGTAGCCAGGTTGATCAGGACGGATCCAGCCACGACGATGCGTCCGTCAGGCTGCACCTTGATCGCGGTACCATCCGAGAGCGAGTCGACCAGTTCCAAATAGGCCTTCCCGTCACCGTCGAAGTTCAGGTCGAGCGTGCCGGGTTGGGCCGTGGCGGCCAGCGATAGGCCGCAGCAGAAGCCGATGGTGAGGAAGCCGGTGGCACCACGCAAGGCCGGGACGCGGTGGTGGAGCGTAGGCTGGCACCGGTCGATAAGATCCACTACCATGCTGCCGGACGACCACGGGGACGGGGTCGGGAGCGGCGCATCGGGTGCGCCCAGCAGGAAACGGACCCGCGCGGACCAAGTGGAAAGTGAACGGGCCGTGCTCCAAAGCCGTTGGTAGCCGCCAAGGATGGCATAACCCCAGCGATTGTGGGGTCCCGGTTCGGTGATGCCGAAGTGCGGTGCCTGCTCTTCCCGGCGGTAGGTGCCGAACACCCGGTCCCAGATCACGAGCATGCCGCCGTAATTGCGATCCATATACTGCTTGTCGCTGGCGTGGTGCACCCGGTGGAGGGACGGTGTGTTGAAGATGCCTTCCACCATCCGCATCCAGCGACCTCCTTTCACATCGGTGTGCATCAGGAAATTGTAGGACAAGGAGATGGTCTCACAGGCCATCACCATCAGCGGGTCGAAACCGAGCAAGAGCATGGGTAACCAGAAGAACTGCCGAAGGCCCTGGCCGATGGGTACACGGAAGCCTACAGAGAGATCGAATCGCTCATCGGAATGATGGGTGGAATGTGCGGCCCACAGGAGGCGGACACGATGACCTGCCCGATGATGCCAGTAGAAGCAGAACTCGTTCAGAACGAAGCATAGCGCCCATGTGCACAACCCATTGCCAACGTCGGGCAGCAGCGCGTGCGCGTGCAGCATGTAGAAGACCGGGAGGAATAGCGCCCGTGCACCGAACGCGACAACGGCCGCCGCGACCCCGATGAGAACATTGGTGCGCACGTTGCGCGTGCGTGCATGATCACGATCGTGATGCAAGTGCTCCAGGAGCATGATGATGAACAGGAACGGTAAGGGTAGGTAGTTGATGAGGGCCATGGTGCTGGGTTTTTCGATGGCCGAAGGTTCCCTGCGAACCAATACCCCCATTTGCATTCGCTGGGCACACCGAAGCGCCGAAGCGCGGCCTCCGATGCTCCGCGTGTTCCGTTGCACCTGATCGGCGCACATCGCGATCGTCAGCGGGCACCGAGCGGCGGATCATTGATCCCTGCGGAAAGTACCCGACAGGATCACGGATCCTTACTGATCTTCACAACCGCCCGCAAAGCAGGGCAAAAAGAGCTGACGACATCAAGGCACAACCCTGCTATCGCTATAGGTAGCCGCGCACCCAACCCACCGCCTCCGCTTCGTCGTGGAAGGTCTTCACCGGGAAGTCGGTCTTGAAGAAGGCCGCGTAGAGTTCGTAGAGCCGCGTGTACAAGCTGGCCCGCGTAACGATGGCGAAGGCGGCAGTGAAGGTCGCCGCCTCCTTGCCCTCATAGTGGTCCACGTTCATGATGCGGATGTCGAAGTCCACATCCTCAGGCACCAGAGCAACGACACCAGCGGGTCGTCCTTCGGCCAGTTCCTTGCGAGCGGCCAAGATCTCGCCAAAGCCCTCGACGCTGAGCTTCACACCCGCTTGGATGCGAATGAAAATGACGCCGTCGTCGGTGCGATCAACAACGGCCAATGAAGTCTCGACGGAACGTGACGACATGGTGAGCGGACCGAATGTAGGGAAGACAGGTTGCCCGACGACAGCACGATCCATGAACATTTTCTTCAGCGCGGAATGGCACGTTGGCCACGTGAAATACCTCACGGCTTCTCCATCGCGTACGCGTCCACGCAGTGAGTTGATCGACCGCACGGTTGAACGGCGACAATACCGCGATCGAGGCGCAGTCCGCCCTATTTCACAAAGCGCAGCGGAGCGATGTCCCGGTGATCAGGAAGCTGCAGGGTATAGATCCCCTGGGCCAGGCCGGCCAGGTCCAGATCCATGCGATCGCCATTCATACGAAGGCTTCGCACCAGTTGACCAGTGGCATCGAGCACAGCGATGCGTGCACCGCTGGCGAGCGCGTTCGGCAACACCACGGTGAGTTGATCACCATTGCGCATGGTGCGCAAGGCGTTCGGATCCACCGAAGCGATGCCGGTGGTTATCTCGGTGCTGCGGAAGCTGAAGGCCTCCAGGAACACGCCGCTGTCGAAGACCATATCAGCAGCATCGGCGATGGCCACCTTGAAGTGGTAGGCGGCATCAGGCTGCACCTCGGCGAAAACGGTGAGGTTCGTCGTGAAGCCATCGTAGGCCACGTATTGTCCGTTGCCCGCCTGGTTATCATAGAAGTACTCGGCGTTCATGGCGATGTTCACGTTGTTGATGGCCACGGGTGTGCCATCGGGTAGCGCAGCCACGTTCGTCGGCGTGGGGAAGCCCGGTCCTGTGAGGTAGATGGCGAACACGTCGTTGAAGCTCCCTACGAATTCAGGATACTCCTCACTGCCGAATGAGAAGTTGAACAACAACGTATCGCCGTACGGGATACAATCGAATTCCAGCACGCAAGCATCGTAGGTGGGTGAAGGAGCCACTTCCTGGTCCAAGTCGGCATCGCCGGGTGCGTCGTTCACTTCTGTAGCGAAGAAGGTATTGTCGGCAGCAACGAAGTCCGCGCGGCCAGTGGTAAGGACCATGCCTTCGCTGATGGCCAGTTCGGAGGTGCCTGAGAAATGGCCCATTGCACGGCCGGGGCAGTTCACATCCACGTTCTGGATGCTCACGTTCAGGCCCTCGAGCAACTGAGCGATGGAACCAACGCTGAGGCTGTCGGTGACAGTGAGTTGTGCCTGGGCGCCCAGACCCGCGAGAAGAAAGATGGAGAAGGAGGAGAGGTGTTTCATCGTTCCGGATAAGCGTTCGTTCTGGAATGTGAACCTACCAAAAACAGCGGAACCGCCCAGGCTGTGCCTCGGGCGGTCCGCCGACCAGAACGTCATCCTGAACCAGGTCCAGGATGCTTCGCTCGCATCAACATTACGCGACCCACGCCCCATTCGGTGCCGCACGGCGCCCAAGAATGCGGCGGCGATATACAGGTCCGATGGCGCGAATGTTCGTGGCACGGTACTTTCGGGCACTCCGTTATGCGCACCTCCTCCCTCCTCCTGCTCACCCTCATCCTCGCAACACATGGCGCCTTCGCCCAGGAGCCTGCACAGGAGCCTTGGATGAAGTACATGTTGCCGGGCGAGGACCACGAACTGCTACAGCCTTACGAAGGCGAATGGACCGAGGAGATCAGCATGTGGATGGCGGCCGATGGCGAGCCCCAGAAATTCCAACTGGGGTGCAGCATGCGCATGGCGTTGGAGGGCCGTTTCCTGGAGATGGCACACAGCGGCCTGCTCTCGGGGATGCCCTTCGGCGGGCTCACGATGTTGGGCCACAACAACGCCAGCGATCGCTTCGAACTGATGAGTATCAGCAACATGGGCACGGGTATCCTCGAGCTACAGGGTCCCTGGAAGGAAAAGGGGCGCACCATTGAACTGCTGGGTGAAATGGCCAGCCCTGTAGGTGATGGCACCATCAAGGTGCGGCAGCTGATCACATTGGTGGACAAGGACACCCTGCTCATCGAGAATTTCGACACCTACCCGGGCAGCGCTGAATATCGCAGCATCGCCTACCGTTTCACGCGCAAGAAATGATGCCGGTGCCCTGTCCATGGCCATTTCGCGCGTTGGCCCGATCTTTGGCAACGCACACACCCATGAGAGTATTCCTTACCACCCTGATCCTTTGCTGCGCCGTCGGTGCGCAAGCCCAGACCATTTCGTTCCCCGAATGGCAAGTGATGTCCGAAAAGGACATGCGCCTGCTGCCGCGGTACGGCGACAAACAGAAGACCGCCGAACAAGTGGCGTCGGACGAAGAGTTCGTGCGGCTCACCATGGCCCAGGGAGGGGCCCCCAAGCAGGCCAGCGAGCACCTGGTGGATATGGGCTTCGACCTGCTGCGCGGCGGCAACATGGTGCAGGCGATGTACCGCTTCAACCAGGCCTTCCTCGTGCGGCCCACGAACACCGACATCTACGCCGGCTACGGTGCGTTCTTCATGGCCATGGACCGTCCGATCGAAGCGCATGAGCAGTACAGTGCCGGCCTTGCACTTGACAGTACCAACACGCTTCTGCTGACCGGTGAAGCCACCGTCCAATTGCACGACCGCTACCAATACCAACTGGAGGAGAGCGACCGCCAGGCGGACCGTTGTCTCGCGATCGCCACGAAATTGCTCACGCGCTCGCAGGAGCTCGATCCGAAGAACGCCGACACGGCCTACAAACTCGCCGTGTGCCAGGAGGCCCTGATGAACTGCGAGAAGGCGTGGAAGTTCTATGACCTCGCCCTGGAACTTGGCGTGAAAACATCGGACGAGTCCTTCCCGGTGCAGTTGATGAAGACCTGTCCGCGATAGTGCCGCCGGAAGCGGAAAACGCGGACCGCATTGAACAAGAAGAGGGAGCGCTGTGGCGCTCCCTCTTCTTGTTCCGACCATCGGATCCTAGCCGTTACCGATCACACCACCTCCACCACCCTCATCGTCCGTCTGGTCCTCGACCATCGCGTGGTCCATCGCGTCCGATATGTCTTGCGGGAGAATTTCCAGTACAGGGGCCTCCTCCGAGTGTGTCGGAGGTGCTTGAACGACGGGAGCGGGCTTGGGGGCCGGTGGTTTCGCGGCGACCGTCACCTTCTTCACCGGCTTGAGCCTTTTCACGAGGGCGGGCTTCACCACCTTGGCCACCACTTTGGGCGTGGCCCGACGCACGGCGGGCTTCTTCACGACTTTTTTCGGCGCCACCTTCTTCACGGGCTTCGTGGCCTTCCGTGTCACTTTTCTCACAGCTTTCTTAGCGACGACTGGCTTCGCGGCCTTACGCGTCGGTTTCTTCACCGCTTTCTTCGCGACGACTTTCTTCGCGGTCTTCTTGCTTGCGGCCTTTTTCACCGGCTTCTTCGCGACCGCTTTCTTTACCGGCTTCCGCTTCGCAGCGGCCTTCTTCTTTGGTGCCGCTTTCTTTGCGGGCTTCCTGGCGTTCGACTTTTGGGATGAGGCTTTCTTCACAGCCTTCACCGTTTTCCTTGCGGACTTCTTCTTCTTGGCCATGGCAGTTGGTGTTTCCCCGAAAGATAACGTGGTGCGATAGCCCAGTCCACAGCGGATGTGCGGTATTCCGAGCGTTCGTTCAAGCACCTCCACCGCCGACCCGGCCAGCGTCCGCAGCACCGGATCGGCTACCTTGGGTCGATCACATCATGCGCTCCGAACTCCTCCTACTCGCCTCCTTGGTGGCGTGCACCGCCACAGCTCAAACCCCTTGCGCAGGTGGCTTCGCAGGGATCTATCCCTGCAACAACGTGGACCTGCTGGCCCGCATGACCCTGACCCAACTGGGTGGGCCGGCGAACGTCGCCGACATAACGGGCTGGACCGATCCGCTCACCGGCAAGGAATACGGCGTTGTGGGCTGCAGCAACGGCACCGCCTTCGTTGACCTGTCGGTGCCGACCGCACCAGTGCTCGTGGGCACCCTGCCCACCCACACCGTGAATTCGCTCTGGCGCGATGTGGATGTGGCCGGCAACTGGTGCTATGTGGGCAGTGAGGCCAGTGGTCATGGCCTGCAGATCTTCGACCTCACGCGCCTGCGCAACGCGAGCATTCCAACGACATTCACCGAGGACGCGCACTTCGCGACGTTCGGCAACAGCCACACCATCCATGCGGATGTGAACAACCCGTTTGTATACGCTGTGGGGACCGGTCTCTTCAGCGGTGGCTTGGTGGTGGTGAACGTGACGAACCCTCTGGTACCGACACTGGCCGGGAGTTGGGCCACCGGCGGATACATCCATGAGAACATGGTGATCAACTACAACGGCCCGGACCTGGCGCACGTGGGGAAGCAGATCAGCTTCAACTTCCACATCAACGCGAACGACCGCGTCACGATAACGGATGTGACCAACAAGGCGGACATCCAGCTCATCGGCACCACGCCCGCCTATTCCAACCCGAGCCTCTGCCACCAAGGGTGGGTGACGGAGGATCACCGCTACCTGCTGATGGACGATGAGGGCGACGAGCCCAATTCCATGGTCAACACGCGTACGCACATCTTCAACATCCAGGACCTTGAAGCGCCCGTGTATCTGGGCTTCTTCAGCGGGCCGAACGCCAGCGTGGACCACAACCAGTACATCCACAAGAACCTGTCGTGGCAGGCGAACTACACCAGCGGGCTGCACATCGTCGACCTCACCAATGTGGGTAGCCTCCCGGCGGGTTCGAGCTTGAGCACGGTCGGTTACTTCGACACCTACACCACGAACAATGGCAGCTCCTACAACGGCGCGTGGAGCAATTACCCATACTTCAACAGCGGCATCGTCATCGTCTCCAGCATCAGCGAAGGGCTATTCGTCTTGCGCCCGCGTCTCTCCCTCCGTGTCAAGGCCCTGCTGGAAGGGCCGTACGACCAGACCACCGGCCTGATGTATGATTCGTTGCGCGTGAAAGGACAGATCCCCGCGGCCGAACCCTATACCGACCTCAGCTACACGCATGTGGGTGGTGGTGGCGAAACGACCACAGCCCCCGTACTCGCGGTGACAGGCCCGAACGCCATCGTGGATTGGGTCGTGGTGGAGCTGCGCGATGCCATCACACCGACCACCGTGGTGGCCACACGCTCGGCCTTGATCCAGCGTGACGGCGATATCGTTGGCACGGACGGGACATCGCCGGTGCAATTCACCGTCGCAGTGAAGGACTACCACATCGCCGTGCGGCACCGCAACCACCTGGGCGCGATGACCGCTGCACCGCAGCGCGTGAGCGTGGCCCTGAAGAGCTACGATCTGACCAATGGCAGCGTGGCCCTGTATGGGACAGAAGCAACCAAGACGATCGGCAGCATCCATGCGCTCTGGGCGGGCAACACCCTGCGCGATGGCGAGCTGAAGTACATGGGCGAGTTCAACGACCGCGACCCGATCCTGGTCGACATAGGAGGCAGTATACCCACGAACACCACCATCGGCTACGCCCTTACGGATGTGAACATGGACGGTCGCACCATCTACGTCGGTGCACGCAACGACCGTGACCCCATCCTGGTGAATATCGGTGGTAGCGTACCCACGAACACGCGAACACAGCAGGTACCCTGATCCTTCTTGCGATCAAGGCCCGAAAGAGAAAGCCCGACCTCGGTCGGGCTTTCTCTTGGATGCGGCATCGCTGCGATCAGCGCTTGGTGAACTTGCGCTGTTGCGTACCGTTCTGCCCTTGCACCTGCAACAGGTAGAGGCCACTGTTCAAGGCTGAAATATCCAGCTGTCCGTTACGCAGCGTCGTGGTGAGCACGCGCTGGCCGGCCACATCGAACACGGAGACCACGCTGTTGCTCAGGTCCGCGTCCGTCGTAATGTTCAGCAGGTCCTCGGCCGGATTGGGGAACACGAGGAGT
>JBDTNF010000138.1:0-5301 GCA_039933875.1 Flavobacteriales bacterium
CCGATGATGATGCCCAGCCCCACCTGCCCGACCACCTTGAACTTGCCGGCCAGACCGCGCTTGTCCTTCTTGAAGACCTTGATGTAGTCATCGATGAAGCCGATGGCGCCAAGCCATACCGTCGCGATCAGCAGCAGTACGATGTAGATGTTGTCCAGCTTCGCGAAGAGCAACGTGGGGATGATCGTCGCGGAGAGGATGATCAGGCCTCCCATCGTCGGGGTCCCTTGCTTGCTCAGTTGTCCTTCGAGGCCGAGATCACGCACCGTCTCACCCACCTGCATGCGCCGCAACAGGTTGATGATGCCCTTGCCCCACCACAAGGAGATCAGCAACGACACGAACACCGCCATCGCCGCGCGGAAGGAGATGTAGTTGAACACCCCCGCTCCCGGAACGCTGCCATCCAACCACTGGAAGAGTTCGTACAGCATTACTTATGGAGGAGTTCAAGGGTTTCCTTCAGCACAGCGACATCGTCGAAGGGGTGCTTCACCCTGTTGATCTCCTGATAGGTCTCATGGCCCTTGCCAGCGAGCAGCACCACATCACCGGGCTTCGCCATGCCCACGGCCTGGCGGATCGCTTCGCGGCGATCGGGGTTCACCCACACCCGCTGCTGATCGGTGATGGCCACACCCGCGCGCATCTCGTTGAGGATCGCCATCGGGTCCTCGCTCCGCGGATTGTCACTGGTGAGCACCACGCTGCTGCTCAACTCCATCGCGATGCGCGCCATGATCGGTCGCTTGGTGCGATCACGATCTCCTCCGCAGCCCACGACCGTGATCACCTGCTCGTTCTCTCCGCAGACCTCATTGATCGTGGCGAGCACGTTCTTCAGCGCGTCCGGTGTGTGGGCATAGTCGACGATACCGATGATGCCGCTCGTGCTGCGCACCAGTTGGAAGCGGCCGCGCGGAGGCTCGAGATCGCTGAGGGCGGTGAGCACGTTCAGCGTCGGCTCGCCCAAGAGGATCGCGACGGAATAGACCGCCAGGAGATTGCTCGCATTGAATTCACCGATCAGGCGCGCATAGACGTCATGCCCATCGATGTTCAAATGCAGGCCGGTGAGCTGGTTCTCGACAATGCGCGCCCGGTGGTCGGCCATGTTCTTCACCGCGTAGGAGCGCTTGGTGGCCTTGGTGTTCTGCACCATCACCGTGCTGTTCGGGTCATCGGCGTTCACCAGGGCGAACGCGGTCGCGGGCAACTGATCGAAGAAGCGCTTCTTCGCTTTGATGTACTCGGCGAACGTGCCGTGGTAATCGAGGTGATCGTGCGTGATGTTGGTGAAGACCCCGGCGGTGAAGTGCAGGCCTGCGATGCGCTCCTGCACCACGCTGTGCGAACTCACTTCCATGAAGCAATGCGTGACGCGCTCGCCCACCATCTCGGCGATCAACTCGTTGAGGCGCACCGCATCGGGCGTCGTGTGCGTGCTGGTGATGGTCTTCTGCCCGATGCGCGTTTCCACCGTGCTGATCAGGCCGCACTTGTAGTTGAGCGAACGGTAGAGGCGGAACAAGAGCGTTGCCGTGCTCGTCTTGCCGTTGGTCCCCGTGATGCCGATGAGCTTCAGCTTCTTCGAAGGATGATCGAAGAAGTTGGCCGCGAGCACGCCCAATGCGACAGCGGCGTCCATCACACGCACATACGTCACACCCTCCTTCAGCTCAGTGGGCAACTCCTCGCAAATGATGGCGCCCGCGCCGGCCTCGATCGCCTTCGCGATGAACGTGTGTCCATCCACCTGCGTGCCGCGCGTGGCCACGAACGCGGTGAAGGACACCACCTGGCGGCTGTCGAAGGCGATCTTCTCGATCGCGGTGTTGGTCGAGCCCACCACCTGCTCGATGCGCACCCGGTAGAGGATGTCCTTCAGCAGTTTCATGTCAGCTCGATCACGATGGTTGATCCCTGGAAAGCGCGCGTGCCGGGAGGCAGCGATTGCCGTTTCACCATGCCATTGCCCTGCACACGCACATGCAGTCCACGGTTCTCGAGGATGTACAGCGCGTCCTTCAACCCCATCCCGAGCACATTGGGGACGAGATCGACACCATCGCTGGGAATACCGCGCGTCCTCAACACGACCGTGCTGTCGCCTGCCTGGGTTGTCACCCACTCACCCTCCCCTTCGACCTGCATCGGCACGTTCAATCCCTCCAGCGCCGCTCGCAGATCGGCACTGTTGCCGCTCATGCTCATAGGCGTGCGAGGGCCGGTGACCTCCGCGAGCTGCACGTCCTGCTGCAACTCCAGGCGGTTGCTGTAGATCTTGTCGGCGATCTCCTTGAAGACCGGGCCGGCCACCACGTTGCCGTAGACGCCGCTCATCGTCGGACCGTTCACCACGACGATGCAGCTGTACTTCGGTGCATCCGCCGGGAAATAGCCTACGAACGAGGCCTGATAGCTGACACCCTGCGACTTGTAGCTTCCATTGCGCGCGATCTGCGCGGTGCCCGTTTTGCCAGCGATCGTGAAGTGCGCGGCTTTCAGGTTCACCGCCGTGCCGCTGTCCACCACCCCTTGCAGCATGCCGCGTACGATATCGAGCGTGCCTTGCGAGCAGATGTGTTCGTTCAACACTTTCGGCTCCACCTCCTCCACGGTGCGACCGTTGCGCGAGATGCGGCTGACGAACTGAGGCTGCATCAGACGGCCATTGTTCGCCACAGCGTTGTAGAAGGACAGCGTCTGCAAGGGCGTCACTGCTACTTCATAGCCGATGCTCATCCATGGAAGACTCACGCCGCTCCAACCCTTCTCGCCCGGACCCCGCAGTGTGGGTTGCGCTTCACCGGGGATCATCACACCGGTCGGCAGGTGTACCCCGAGTTTCTTCAGGCCTTCGATGAACTTCCGGGGCTCCTTCTCATAGGCCTTGGTCACCACGAGGCTGATACCGGTGTTGGAGGATTGCTCGAACGCGCGCTGCACCGTGATGCGGCCGTAGCCACCTTCGTGCGAGTCGCGCATGATGCGGTCGTAGAAGCGCACCTGGCCATGCTTCGTGTCGACGGTATCCGTCGGCTTGATGCGACCATCCTCCAGGCCGACCATCAGCGAAGCGAGCTTGAACGTGGAACCCGGCTCCGTCGCTTGACCCACCGCGTAGTTCAGCGATTCCACATAGCTGCTGTCCTCGGTACGCGTCAGGTTGCTCACCGCTTTGACGTAGCCGGTGGCCACCTCCATCACGATCACACAACCGTACTGCGCGCCGTGCTTGCGCAACTGCGCTTCCAATGCGGCATCGGCAACGTCCTGCAGATTGATGTCGATCGTGGTGTGGATGTCGGAGCCCGGCACCGGATCGACACCTTCGCCGTCGTCGATGGGCATCCATACACCGCCGGTGAGACGGCGCTCGAGGCGGCGCCCCGTGGTCCCGTTCAATACCTTGTTGTACCCCCCTTCGAGACCGATCGCCAGCGCGCTGCTATCGCGCAGCACATAGCCCACCGTGCGCGACGCGAGACGACCGAACGGTCGCACACGCACCGTGCGTTTGTCGGTGACAAGACCGCCCTGGTAGCGGCCCAGCCGGAAGATCGGGAACGTACGTAGCAGTTGCACCTGCGCATGATCGGCCTTGCGCTTGATCAGGTGGAAACGCTCCTTGCGGTGACGCGCATCGGTGAGCTCGCGCTTGTACTCCTCCGCCGTGCGATCGCCGAACAGGTCGGCGAGCCGCCAACTCAATGAATCGATGTTGGCGCGGAAGAGATCGTCAGAAAGGCCGTCGGGTATCATGTCCATGCGCACCTCGTACTCCGGTACGCTGGTAGCGAGCATGCGCCCATCCTCGCTGTAGATGTGGCCACGGTCGGGCTGCACCGTGCGATACATGGTCGCCACGTTCTCAGCCTTCGCCCGCCACTTGTCGCCCTCCACCAATTGGATGGTGAAGAGTTTGACGGCGATGGCGAGGGCGAAGAGGACGACGGTCAGGTAGACCATATTGGCACGAGCGCGGAGCTGCTTGTTGTCGCTCATGGGCGGCGCGTGCTTTCAAGTTCATCGGCATCGACCTGGATCTTCGCCGGAGGTACACGGCTCTCACGCAGGCCCAGCTCACCGATACCGGCGGCCACCTGGCTCTGCTGCTCGGTCTTCTCGAGTTGCGAGCGTACGGTGATGTACTCCGAGCGCAGTTCCTTCAGATCGGCATCGGTGCTGTCGAGGTCGCGTACGATACGCTCGGTGTGGTAACCGTAGGCGATGTAGGCGATCATCAGCCCGGCGCAGAAGAGGATGAACGACATGTTGCCGAGCACGTTCTCCCGAGTGAGGAAGGATCCGTTGAGCACGCTGATGAAGGCGCGCGGCAGTTTGGCCGCGTCGGTGGGCCTGGACGCTTTCGCGGCCTTCACCGGCTCTTCTTCGCTCTTGTCGCGCAGGGTATTCACGTGCGTTCGGCTATTCTCAATCGGGCACTGCGTGCCCTTGGGTTCATCGCTATCTCTCGATCCGTTGGCTGGATCGCCTTGTTGCTCGAAGGGTTGAAGGGGCGGGTACGGTTCCCGTAGAAGTCCTTGGTCTCCACACCGGCGATATCGCCACTGCGCATCCAGTTCTTCACCAGGCGATCCTCCAGGCTGTGGTAGCTCATGACCACGAGCTTCCCGCCCGGCTTGATCACCGCTGCACTCTGCTTCAGCAGTGCTTCCAGTGAACCGAGTTCATCGTTCACCGCGATGCGCAGGGCCTGGAACACCTGTGCGAGGAAACTGTGCTCCTTGCTGCGCGGCGTCACAGGCTTCAGCGCTTCCACCAGTTGGTACGTGGTGGCGATCCGGGTCTCCGCGTTCGCCTTCACCAGCTGGCGCGCCACGCGGTGCGCACCTTCCACCTCACCGTAATTCCGCAGCAACGTGGTCAGGGCGCCTTCATCCAAGTCGCGCAGCAGTTGCGCCGCGTTGCGCTTGGCGCGATGGTCCATCCGCATATCCAACGGACCATCGAAGCGGAAGCTGAAGCCGCGCGCACCGGTATCGAACTGGTGACTGCTCACACCCAGATCGGCCAGCAGACCGTCGACAGGTATCGCGTGCAGGAAGCGCAGGTGGTTCTTCAGCCAGCGGAAATCGGCCTTGACCAGTGTGAAGCGATCATCCTCCGGGGCGTTCTTCCAGGCGTCGCGATCGCGGTCGAACGCGATCAACCGGCCGAACGGACCCAGACGCTCAAGAATGGCTTTGCTGTGACCACCGCCGCCGAAGGTGACGTCCACATAGACGCCATCCGGGCGGATGTTCAATCCTTCGAGACAGGCTTGTAAAAGAACGG
>JBDTNF010000139.1:0-11828 GCA_039933875.1 Flavobacteriales bacterium
CGAGGTGGAGACGCGCGAGGTGCGCAAGAATGCGGAGACGCGCGCGCAGTTCCCGCTGCATAGCGTGAAACGTAGCGCGCCGATCATGCACCGCATCCGCAGTCGCAAGACGACGGAAGAAGTGGCGCAGATCCAACGCGCCATCGCGATCACAGGCAAGGCTTTTGAGCGTGTGTGCGGTTTCGTGAAGCCCGGCGTGAAGGAGTACGAGATCGAGGCGGAGATCACGCACGAGTTCATCCGCAACGGATCGCGTGGGCATGCCTACACGCCGATCATCGCCAGCGGCTACAACGCGTGTGTTCTGCACTACATCAGCAACGATCTGGTGTGCAACGACGGCGATGTGATCCTGATGGATTTCGGCTGCGAGTACGGTGGCTACGCCAGCGACATGACGCGGTGCGTTCCCGTGAACGGCCGTTTCACCAAGCGCCAACGCGACGTGTACAACGCGGTGCTGCGCGTGAAGAACGAAGCGACGCAATTGCTGCGTCCCGGCACCTTGATGGCGGACTACCATAAGGAAGTGGGCAAGATCATGGAGAGCGAGTTGATCGGCCTCGGGCTGATCGACAAGAACGATGTGGCGAAGCAGGATCCCGAGAAGCCGTTGTACAAGAAGTACTTCATGCACGGCACCAGCCACTTCCTGGGCCTGGATGTACACGACGTGGGCCTGTGGAACGAGATGATCCAGCCGGACATGGTGTTCACCGTGGAGCCGGGCATCTACATCCGCGAGGAGAAGCTGGGGATCCGCCTGGAGAACAACATCCTGGTGACGCGGGATGCGCCGATCGATCTGTTCAAGGACATTCCTGTGGATGCCGATGAGATCGAGGGGATGATGGCGAGCAAGGGGAAGAAGGTGGTGGCGTAGCGGAATGGATTTCTTCGACCGGATACTTCCGAAGCCCATCCGTACAGAGGAGTTCGTGTTCTATAGCGATCGAAGTCCTGAGTTGCTCGTTCGTGATATCCAAGGTGTGTTCGAGAAGACCCGGGGGTTTGTATTCAGCCCGAACCTCACCGGCGAGTTCACGTCCGCCTATTCATTCAAAGCCCGCCCCAAGTGGTCCTTGTTGGTGATCAACAAAGGCACCACCGGCCCCGCCGTCCGTATGCGCGGCGAAGTGAACCCCTCTGGTTCTGGCAGCACTGTTGAGATCGAGCTGAGCGTGCACTGGACGCTTGGTCTGTTCGTGCTTTTGCCTCCCGCGATTGCTTTGGTCTGGTTCATTATGGTCCCGAAGGATCGGTTGCTACCCCTCTCCAGTGAGGACTCTATTGCTCCTGTCGGCCTGCTACTGTTCCTTCCCTCGTTCGAATTGCTCAGCGCCTGGGTCGCCAAGCGGCTGTTCAAGCGGAACTTCGTTCGCTGTTTCAAATTGACCAAGCTGGATGTCGGGTAGTTCGGTGGCTATGATGAAGGGGCTTTGGATCCGACGCGCTTGTCGCACTTTGATCGCTGTTCAAACGGTCGGAGTGGTTTTCTGCTTTTTCGGCATCGTGCAGGGCTTCACGGATGACACGCCGAGCGAGTTCATGACCGCTGCATCGCTGATCCCATGGTTCGTGACGGTCATGCTACTGATCTTCGTGCTGCTGATCTTGACCACCCTCGTGCTGAAAAACAGTGAAAGCCGTTACTCCTTGGCAGGCTTGCTTGTGTTGACATTCATAACCACACTTCCCTTCACCAGCCAGTTGATGAACTGGATCAGGCGATGAACTGAAGGCTCCCAGCGAGAAATGATCCTCAGCGTTACGCTGCGTCCTCATCCGCATTGAGCTTGAAAACCACCTCACCATGCGCACCCTCAGATCCATCGGCATCGCGTTGCTCCTTGTCGGCTTCCTGTTCAAAGTGATGCACTGGCCGGGGGCCACGGTCAGCCTGCTTGCCGGGTGCCTGACCATCGCGGGTAGCGTGGCGTTCTTGTTCTTGAAGAAGGGCCAAACCTTATCCGCTGGCGAAGTGATCCGTCCGCTGGGCGGCTTGCTGCTCTTGGTCACGGCGTTGATGCACATCCTGAACTGGCCCGGCGGCACCCTGGCGTTCTACGGTACGGTGGTGGTAGTGGCCGCTACGATGCTCTCGGACCGCACACACATCGATCTGCCCCGCATCGGCGACCTGCGCGCCCCGGCCCTCTTGCTCGTTGGGCTGGCGCTCGTGCTCTGTGGCTTCTTCTTCAAGGTGATGCACTGGCCTACGGCGGACATCCAGATCCTGCTCGGCATTCTGTGCGGCGTGGTGTGGATGCTGGTGCCGAAGCGCGCGGCGCAGAAGGCGGCGTGATGGGCGTGCCGAGTTCTAGTTGACAGGGCTGCCCGCGAACGGCTCGGCAGATCTGAGCAACGGCGCTGACATAGTGCAATGCTCCCACATGTTCCGAAGTTCTAGTGCCATAGTCCACGCTCATGGCAGAGATCATCGCTACTTCTTCCGGGCGGCGCTCAAAGCGCCGCCCGCTGCGTCCGGTCCACCTGGACATGGCGCCCTTGGTGGACCTTGGTTTCCTGCTCCTCACTTTCTTCATCCTCACCACGCATCTGCTCGATCAACGCGTGATGAGCCTAACGATGCCCCTACCCGGCCCACCGACGTTGGCGAACAACACGCTCACCATCCTGCTCGCCGGGAAAGGTGCTGCCTTCGGATACCAAGGTGCCTTCGATCCGACAACGACCAGGTTGCAGCCGCTGGGCGGCAAAGCGTTGCGCAACACCTTGCGTGCGTTCAGGGCCTTGAACGAGCAAGCGAATACGCCACCGGTATGTATCGTGAAGGCCGCCGAAGGGACTCGCTACGCGCAAGTCGTGGATGCCGTGGACGAGTTGAACTACGCGGGCATCGAGCGGTTCAGCGTGCAGGATAGTTTGTTCGAACGGGAACGGACGCTACTGGCGACGATGCCGGAGTGATCACCGGAAATGCGAAGCCCTCCGATCCTTCAAAGGGCTTCGCAGCTATCGCGTCCCGCTATCGCTTCACCAAGCGGCCCGTGAAGCGCGCGTTGCGTGTCACCGCCTCGCAGATGTAGACACCGCTGGAGAGAGCTTCCAGTCTGATGATATTCGTCTCCGGCACTACGCGGTGTTGTAGTACCATACGACCGGTCGCATCGCGCACGGACAACAGGCCACCTACCAGTTCGCGTGGTGCCGTGAACTGCACCACATCGCTGGCGGGGGTTGGGAACAAGGTCAGGGGGCTCAACACCGGTCCATCGTGGATGCCCAGAAATTCATAGTCGGCGCAATCGCCCACCAAGCCGGAGATATCGTTGAAGTCATCCCAGTTAAGGAAACCAAGCGCAAAGGCCCGCACCGAATCCACACGCTCCTGCAATGTGGCGACACTGGCCAATGCTCCTCCGGTGGAGGCGCGGGCGTAGAGATAAGCAAAGAGGAGGTTCATCTCCTGGCCTGCCTCAAGTGTGAAGGCGCCCATGCTCATCAAACCGCGCCGATCGGGCAGTGACGGCGTTGGAATGGATTCGCTCCATGGACCCTGTACCTGTCCTCCAGTACCGGCGCCCACTGGATCCCCACTACCTGGATACATGAACGAACAGTACAGCGCATTGGGATCTGGGCTGTAACCTACTCCGCCATAGCTCATGGGCACACCATCCTTCCAAATGCCACGCAGGTAGTTATAGTAGTCCATTGTGGACACCGGATCACTGCAGAAAGCAGGAGCGTTGCGGTTGAAGTAGATGAAACTGGAAAGGCCATGTCGCTCATTATCGGCGATGCCGTCCCCGAAGCCCTGTCCGTTCCAATTGGGAAGTGCATTCGATACAGGGTCGTCATCCGCGTTCGCATCGATGAAAGGCCCCTTGATCACTGTCATGCCGAAAGCCGGAGGTTGGGCGCCGTACCCACCCGCTCCCAGGCAATCCTCATCGGTATCGTCCCAATTATACACGTAGGCCAGGTTCCGGGAAGGATCACATCCGATGAAATCATCGTTGGAACATCCAAGGTCGAAATCATTGAAGAACCCGAGCATGGTGTTGGCGTAGGACTCCGTGCTCCGATTGGACAGGTGGTATGCGATGAACACGGTCTGGTCCAGGGCTGGATCGCCTTGCTCGTAGGTGAAAGGCATTTGCATTACCTCGACGCCCAATGGCACGTTCCCGTTCAGTGTTCCCAGGCGATCGCTGAACACGCTGAACAACGCCTGGTCCCCAAGGATGCAGGGCGCGTCGCCATCGTTCGCATTGTAGTTGCCGTCCTGGTTGTAGTCGTAGAACGGCGCCAGATACAGGGAATAGCCGCTGGCCACATCGCCCATGGCCGGCCAATCGATAATGTCGGGTGGTGCGGTGTATCCGTTGGGATATTCGGCGGCGACGTCGCAACCGGGATCATTCAGGCAATTGAAGTAGGCGAGGTGTGCAGCGATCTCGGCCCGTGTCACGCTCCATACATGGTTATACGCATCCGAAACCGTCTGCGTGGTCGAGGCAGTGCCGTCGGTCGTCAGCGGCCCGGGAAAGAAGTGCATCCCATGGTCATTGTCATACATGGTGCTGGACACGCGGGTTTGGCCACCACTTGTTTGACCTCCCAGCCAAAGACCGCCTGAATACACGGTACTGGCGCCACCACCCTGAGGTACCTCGAAGTTCGACGACAACGTGATGGTATCGCTGGAGACACGCCCGTTGGCATAGAACCGCGCACGCACATCGCCGATGTTCAATTCGCCGTAAGCCTGCGCCTCCGCTCGTGTCGCAGCGAAAAAGAGAAATGCGAATAGGATGTATTGTTTCCGCATGTGGATGGCGCCGCGGATGTGACCATTGCGCAAGACCAACCTACTGTCACAGGACAGCGGAGACGAACGGTTCACGAGGAACGCGACGTTCCATTACGTGAACGGTCGATAGGAAAGCGTCGGGAGGACGTGAGCCGTAACGGGACTATGCCCCCTCTACCAGCACATAAACCACCTCGACCGTGTCAGGGAGCGTGGTATCGGTGATGAGCACATGGCACGATTCGCCTGCCCTGTTGCGCCTGAGCACAGTAGCGACAATGGTGACCGCACGGTAGACGGGCACGATCGGGGTGTAGGTGGAGGTCAAACGGCGCGGCGGAGTTGGAAGGGCTTCACGGTGGAGAGTTCCCCATCGAGCACCATCAGGTAATACTCTTCGCCATCGAGGTCCGTGATGCGCACACGGGTCTCGGGGCCGCTGACCTCGCCGGTCTTCACGATGCGGCCATCGCTGTCACAGATGTCGAACAGGGCGTCCTGCGAACCGGGCTCATAGTCGAACATGAGCAGGCGCTCGATCTGGTCGATGCGCAAGCGGATGTGATGCGGTTCCTGTTCCATGGTCGGTGGTGAACGCACCCAGGGTGGGTTCGCCCCTTCCTACGGCTTTGACAGCTCCCGGGTTGCACCAAAGCCCAAGGGCCCGATCAGTCTCTCGACCGACCGGGCCCCACCACCAAACCAAGAACGAAAAACAAAAACCGGGAGGCTTAACTCCCTTGATCGTTGAAGATCCACAGCGCGGTGTCGGTCTTCATGTATGTAGTGCGGGTTGTCATGGCAACAAGGGGTTTTGGATCTTTCGCATCACCAAACTACTTTGGCCGGGATGCCATCGAAAGCCATGAACGAGCAACGGGCGTGCGCGATGAACGAGCGGTCACATCCAGATCACCGTCCGCATCATCTTCACCCCTCGATCAGCGGTCCATCACTGCGCATAGTTCCTTCCTTTGTTCCGTTGTCCCGATCAATGGTACCGTTCACCGGTGCCAATGCGCCGCTTCATGACCAACGGCTATCTTTTCCGCAAACCCGAGAACCATGGCCCTGCGCGCATTGATCGTGGATGATGAAGCCGATGCACGGGACAACCTGCGGCTGATGCTGGAGGAGCACTGTCCGGAAGTACAGGTGCTTGGCCAGGCGGGCAGCGCACCGGAAGCCCGTGAAAAGATCACCGCGCTCCAACCGAACGCGCTCTTCCTGGACATCAAGATGCCGGGCGAGGACGGGTTCGCATTGCTCGCTTCCATCGCGGAGCTCGACCTGCCGGTCGTTTTCACCACGGCCTACGATGAGTTCGCGCTGAAAGCCTTCAAGCAGAACGCGCTCGACTACCTCGAGAAACCGATCGATGTGGAGGAACTCCAGCGCGCGGTGAAAAAACTGCACCGCTTGACGGATGAACTCGGCAGCCCGAACCAGGGGGCCATCGCCGCGCTGATGAAGGACCCCGCCTCGCCATTGAGCAGCCGTGTCGCTGTTCCGGGCCGCGATGGTCTGGTGTTGTTGAAGCACGAGGACATCATGTACCTCGAGGCGAACGATAGCTACACCACGCTCCACCTCAAGGAGGGCAAGCGCTCGGTGAGCAGCAAGCACATCCGCGTGTTCGAGACGAACCTCGACCCGAAGACTTTTTTCCGGGTGCACAAATCGTACATCATCAACCTTGCCCACCTCAAGGGGTTCAATCGCACCGAGGGGAACATGGCCGTGCTGGACAATGGTACCTTGATCCCGGTTTCACGCCGCCGATTGCCCGACTTCCTCGCGCTGATCAACACGTTCTGATGTTCCGCACCGGCTTGCCGGCCCGCTGCCTGATCCTGTTCTGCGCCATCGCTTCGCTCACGCGGCTCGATGCGCAGCAGCACGCGTTCAAACAGTTCACGCCCAAGGATGGGTTGGCCCAGAGCCAGATCCGTGCGATCGCGCAGGACGCGCGTGGCTACCTCTGGTTCGGGACTCTTGGCGGGGCGAGT
Source organism: Flavobacteriales bacterium (assembly GCA_039933875.1). Taxonomy (GTDB): domain Bacteria; phylum Bacteroidota; class Bacteroidia; order Flavobacteriales_F; family PHOS-HE28; genus PHOS-HE28. Next base: position 6,790 of record JBDTNF010000139.1, read on the forward strand.
TGTTTCGATGGCCAGGTGTTCCAGAACTATGCCCTACAGGAAGGCCTGCCCGATGCGCAGATAAGTGCCCTGTTGGTGGAGAAGAACGGCGGGCTTTGGATGGCATCCGGGTCCGTACTTGTGCGCAGTGTCGGGCGCCGCTTGCTGAAGGAGCCCCTGCCAAAAGAAAGCGGAGGTGCGCGCATCATGGCTCTTGCAACCGATGCCAACGACAGGCTGTACATCGGTACCGATGGTGGCGGGTTGTTCGTGCGGGACCGGTCGGGGTTGCGGGCTTTGGAAGGGTTCCCTTCGGATACGGCGACCAACGTCCGCGCCTTGCTGGCTTTACCCGATGGCCGTTTGCTCATCGGGCTGCGCAACGGGCTGCTCATTTGGGAGAAAGGCCGGTGCAACGCCGTGAAACTTGGTGACACGGAGCCGAAGGCCATCAGCGCTCTCGCCGTTTCGCACGATGGGAGCCTGTGGGTGGGCACATTCGGGCACGGTCTCTATTGCTTGCGTCCGGACGGTGGGCAGAACGCCTACGATGAAGAGAATGGACTGCTCCAAAGCAACGTGCGTTGCTTGTTGGTGGATGATGGCGATCGTCTTTGGGTCGGCACCAAGTTCGGCCTGAACATGTTGGAGGGTGAACGCATGCATGTGTTCACTGTTCATCAGGGCATGCCCAACGACAACATCTACTGCGCCTTCCAGGACCGGGAGGGCAACCTCTGGTTCGGAACAGATGGTGCTGGAGTGTTACAGTACGCCGGAGATCGGTTCGTGACGTTGACCGTGAAGGATGGCCTGTGCAGTGACCTGGTGATGAGCGTGACGGCCGACGCACAGGGTGGCCTGTGGCTGGGCACATACGACAACGGTATCTGCCGGCTGGACGGCATGGCGTTGATATCCACCCTGGATGGCCTGCCGAACAACACGGTCTGGTGCGGGCTCACCGACCACACAGGTGCCCAGTGGTTCGGAACCAGCGATGGCCTCGCGCGTGTGGAGCACGGCATTGTGAAACCGCTCTCCGCGGAAGCCTCCTTGACCGACCAACGGGTGTTCGCGCTGCACGAGGATACCAAAGGACGCATCTGGTGCGGCACACGTGATGGATTGTATATGCTGTCCGTTGATGGGACGGTGAAAGTCTACCCGACGGGGGCCAACGGGTCCGGTCGTTCGGTGAAGAGCATCGTTCCCGACGACCGGGGGCGGCTCTGGCTGGCGACCGATCAAGGGGTTCGGGTCTTCGACGGAACGATCTTCACCGGTTACGATACCGCTGCTGGCTTGTGCGACAACACCGTGCAATGCCTGCTTCGGGACCCGAAAGGCCGCTTTTGGGCCGGAACCACCAACGGGCTCTCCTGTTTCGATGGTAAGCGCTTCCGGACTTTCCGCTTCGCTTCCGACTTCGGTTCCAACTTCATCGACCTTTTGCAGTTGGACGAACTTGGACGGGTCTGGGCTGGCACGAACAACGGCTTGTTCCTCTTCCATCCTGACAGTTTGCTCAAGGATCCCATGGCTCGTGAGCACATCACGCTGAACGATGGTCTCAGCAGCCTGGAGTTCAACTTGAACGCCGGTTTTCTGGATCGGCAGGGCCACCTATTGATCGGAAGCAACGGAGGCCTTGTCTTCCATGATGTGGAAAAGCATCCCTCGAAGTCTTTGGTCCGGCCTCCTCAGGTGCATATCAACGCGGTGCGTTCCTTCCTTCAACCCACCGAATGGAAGGGCCAATGCGACAGTTTGGATGGCGATGGGCTGCCGGTTGGACTTCACCTGGCCTATCGCCGCAACCACCTCACATTCGATTACAACGGCATCAGCCTCACGTCTCCTGACCGTGTGCGCTACCGATATCGGCTCGTGGGATTCGACCAGGACTGGCTCCCTCCCACAGAGGCTCGTTTCGCCAGCTACAGCAACCTGCCACACGGTCCGTACACCTTCGAGTTGGTGGCCAGCGTTGACGGCGGGCTGTGGAGTGCACCAGCTGCGTTCCACTTCCGCATCGAACCTCCCTTCTGGTCACGCTGGTGGTTCTTCGCACTATGCGCGCTGGTGTTGGGCAGCGCAGCCTGGGGCATCGTTCGCTACAGGGCTGTGCGACGCGAGCGACGGGAACGAACCCGGCAACTGATGCTGCGCTCACGCATGCTGCAACTGGAACAACAGGCCTTGAACGCGAACATGAACCGTCACTTCGTCTTCAATGCGCTCAACAGCATCCAGTACCATATCAACAAGCAGGACCGCACCACGGCGAGCCGCTACCTCACGAGTTTTGCCAAACTCATCCGGAAGAACCTCGACGCCAGTGAGAACGATACCACCACGCTGGCTGAGGAACTGGAGCGCCTGGAGTTGTACTTGCAACTGGAGCACATGCGGTTCAAAGACAAGTTCCAGTACACCATCGAGTTGAAACCCGGGGTCGACACCAGCCACGTGCGCTTACCGGCCATGATGTTGCAACCCTATGTGGAGAACAGCATCTGGCATGGCATTCTTCCGATGGAACAGCAAGGCCGCGTGACCATTGTGGTGGAACCCGCCTTACCGGGCAGGGTGCAGGTTCGGATCGAGGATGACGGCATCGGGGTGGAAACGAGCCGCCAGAGCAAGGAGGGGGCGCCAAGCGACCATATTTCAAGGGGAATCGAGATCACCAAGGGCCGGGCCGATGTGTTGCGCAAGCTGGAACTGACGGATATCCGCATCAATGGTCCCGACCAATGGCATGACCCTGCCACAGGGGCCATCCTGGGCACGCGGGTCACCATTGAACTCCCATTGAACGGTCTATGGAAAAAGCCCGAGGACCGCTTGCAAACAGGCAAAGGGCCGATTACCTTTGGTCCTCCATGAAGAAGTCGTTCCTACCAAAAACAGACTTGATGGCCGTGTTGGTCGTCGCGGTGATGTTGTTGGCTTCATGCGCCAAAGAGCCATTGATCGCACCGGCGAATGTGGTCGGTGGTGAAAAAGACCTGACCCTTAACCCTTCCAGTGGAGACGCCTCTGGTGAGAACCAAACCGGGTCCGGTAAGCTCACCGCCGATCCCGGAACCGGGATCAGCGATGATGGCGATGATCTTTCCGATAAAGAGCGAAATAAGAAGAAGCCGAACTGACCCCCTCAGTTCCTTCTTTGGATGAGCGCCCGGCAAGCCGGGCGTTTTCATTTTCGATCCCGCCGCAGGCCCCGGTCCTGTGCTGTGATGGACCGTTCCTCGCCGCCGCGTATACGTGCTCTGGCAAGAGGAGTATTTTCTCCGAGCGATAGTCGAAGCACAGCATGTCCAGCAAGGCCCACGATCATGTGCACCGGTTGATCCGCTCGATGACGCGGGCCGAGAAGCGCTATTTCAAACTCTTCACGGGACGGCATGTGCTCGAAGGTCAGAGCAATCAACAGGTGCTGTTCGATGCCATCGGAGCCATGGATGAATACGACGAACCCGCATTGCTGGCGCGGTTCGAGCACGAAGCTTTCACGAACCGTTTCGCGATCACCAAGCGTCGTTTGTACGAAGCCATACTGCGCAGCCTCGGCGCGTTCCATGCTGAGAGTTCGGTGGACAGCAGACTCAACCGCTTGTTGCACCAAGTTGAACTTCTTTACAGACGAGCCTTGTATGATGATGCGCAGCGAATGCTGCTGAGCGCGCGCAAGCTGGCACAACAGCATGAAAGGCCTTTCGCCTTGCTAGCCGTTCTGCAGTGGGAGCGCAAACTGTTGGAGGGAGCGAACTACGCCAATGTTGGCGCCGACGACCTGCAACGTATCGCTGAAGAAAGCGGGGTGCTGTTGAGCCAGCAATCCGAGATCGACCAACTCTGGGACCTCAAGAGCCGCCTGCTGCTCGGCCTCTACCGGCAGGGCCAGGCAAGGAATGAGCATTCCCTGTCCGAGGTACGTGCCCTGTTGGACCATTCCCTGCTGGCCGACCCGGACAACCTATCCACGGCGAAGGCGCGATTCCTCTTCCATCACCTGCATGGTGCCGCAGCGTTCGCCACCGGGGACCTGATCGAATGTCACAAACACCTCACATCCAACCTCGCGGTACTCCATGCCGCACGCGAATGCTTCCTGGACGAGCCCAACCTGGTGATCGGTGTGATGAGCAACCTGATCTATGTCGCGGTCCGGCTTGGACGGTACGAAGAAGCGTTCGCGATGCTTCAGGAATTCAGGACCCTGCCCACGCGGTGGGGCATGCCGGAAACGGAGGATCTCGACCTCAAACTGTTCAGCACGAGCGCCAGTTTGGAATTGACCATCCACTCGCAACTCGGCGATTTCGACAAGGCCTTGGAGATGGTGCCCAGCGTGGAACGCGGACTGGCCGCCTGCGCGGAACGCATGGGACCGGTGCGCAAGGCCGGGTTCTACTACCAACTCGCCTATATCCACTTCGGTGCCGGCCAGAACGAAAAGGCGCTACGCTGGATCAACCGGCTGCTCAATGATGTGCACATTGATGAGAGCGCCGAGATCATCTGCTTCGGGCGCATGCTGAACCTGCTCACCCTGCTGGAGGTCGGCAAAAAGGACCTGCTGCCCTATGAACTGCGCAACACCGAGCGCTATTTGCGGACGCGGCTCCGCAGCCATCGCTTTGAACCGCTCTTCCTGGACATGGTGCGCAAGGTGACCCGGGCACGTACGCCCCAGGCGGCCCAACCGGCCTATCAGGATTTTCACGACGCCCTGCTTTCACTGGAACATGACCCGATGGAGCATGCGGTGTTCGACCATCTCGACCCCATCGCCTGGGTACGGAGCAAACTCAGCGGCCGCTCGTTCGCCGAACTCGTTCGGGAACGAGCCGCACGCAGTGATCTCGCGGCCTGAACTTTCGAACGAGGCCCCCGATCCTCATTTCGGCCGGAACGCGTCCCAACCCTGTGCCCGTAATTCATGCAGGCCACCCAACTTGTCCACCAGATGGCAGCCACTGGCCCTATCCGTCATGTTGTAGGCTTCCCCGCAGTTCGGCCACTCATTACTGGAGGTGAAGTCTTGCTCG